>JAPYWY010000037.1 GCA_028276125.1 Pseudothermotoga sp. | reverse complement strand
AACGATTTGTTCATCAAAGTGTGCACGAGTCATAGTGATCCACGGGCTGGAAGGGTCAGCTGAGTAGACGTCTTGGAAGTTGCCTTTCAGAAATTAGAAAACGCTTCATCGAAGAGATCCTTCAAAGTTCATCGCTTGCGGCTGCACGTTTGTCTCACTTCACCACCAAGATTTTGTTGCAAAACAACGCGAGCAAAGGTTGGATTCCGGATGCCTTCTAACTTCATATCATCGTCGTTCAAAACCTCGCGGTAAGACGACGATGAAGAAACGCAATTTATCTCAACAGAGAAGTCTTGACGGATGGTATTAACCTATGGTAGCATATCCATAAGGAATCCGCAGTTGAAGTTAACAACGGTTATCAGGAGCTGAGATGTTTTGCCAAGTGGCACTGCATGGATTCTTGACGAACATAAATTGAGAAATTTCTATTACGAACCTCACGAGATCAGGGGCTACAGGCTGTACAGGAGGGTGCTCGTCTTAGAAAAAGGAGGACTTCTTGGTAAGATCGCGCACTTCAAGTTGATCGACTTCATCGTGCTGGACATGCCTCTTGAAGAACTTCTTCCCCTCATCAAGCCTCTGCCAGACGTGATGATGCAGAGGTTTCTGCTCCCCGGAAATGGAAAGATGATCACGAAGTCCTTTTGGCTTGGGTTAAAGGGATGGGCTCACATTGCTTTTTTCCAAGGTAAAGAGAAACTGTTCGACGATATGCGCAACGAAGTGAGGCAAGCGATGACGCCATCAAATCTTTCTGAAGGGAGGTCGCTTGGATGATTTTGTTCATCTTTTTGCTGGCCGTCGTTTTGTTCGTTTTGGCCTACCGTTTTTACGGCAAATGGCAAGCGAAGCTGTACGAGCTGAACGAAAAGAACAAGACTCCGGCGTCCGAACTGTACGATGGGATCGACTACGTTCCAACGCATCCGTTCGTGCTGCTTGGACACCACTTTTCCAGCATAGCTGGAGCAGGGCCGATCGTCGGTCCGATCACCGCAGCAGCTCTCTTTGGATGGCTACCCGCCTATCTGTGGATCGTGATCGGCTCGATATTCATCGGTGGAGTCCACGACTTTGGAGCCATCGTGGGCTCTGTGAGAAACAAGGGCTTGAGCGTTGTCGAGCTGGTGAATCGCTACGTTGGTAAGCGCGCCAAGCTGTTGTTCAACGCGTTCGCTTGGTTCGCGTTGGTCTTGGTCGTGGCGGCGTTCTTAGAGCTTGCGGCTGGTTCTTTCGCTGGTGATCCAGCCGTCGCTTGGAGTGCGATCCTTTACATAGTATTGGCCATCATTTTCGGTATCTTGGTCTACAGATTGCGACTGCCTCTGCTGTGGGTCACGATCATCATGTTGCCGTTGTTGATAGGTTCGATCTTCATTGGCAACTACGCGCCCTGGATTCAAGAAACGTTCAAATTCGATGTGAACACGTGGCGCTGGATTCTGGTGGTTTACATAGCCTTGGCGTCAGTTCTTCCAGTTTGGCTGTTGCTGCAACCGAGAGACTATCTCTCTTCTTGGTTCTTGTACTCGAGTTTGATTATCGCCACCTTGGGTATCCTCTTCGGCGGTGCCAGGCTCTCGGTGAATTTGCCAGCCTTCAAGGGATGGTACGGCGGTGGAATCAACTATCTCTGGCCGATGCTCTTCATCACCGTCGCGTGTGGCGCCATAAGCGGGTTCCACTCTCTGGTCGGTAGTGGAACGACGGCAAAACAGATCAGAAATGAGACAGATGCCAAACTCATCGGCTACGGCGGTATGCTCATCGAAGGTGTAGTTGCCGTGGTCGCACTGATCACTGTGATGATGGCTGGTAAGATACTGTCTCCTGGACCTGGCTTGCCAGCGAACCCGCAGTACACCTACGGTGTTGGTTTCGCAAAATTCTGGAGCCTGTTTGGACTACCCGAAAAGGTCGGCATATCCTTCGGAATGTTCGCCCTGAACACGTTCATACTGACTTCACTGGACACGGCGACGCGTTTGGGAAGATACCAGCTTCAGGAACTCACCTTCAACAAACTTGACAAATACAGCTCAACTGTCATCACGGTTCTCGCGGCTTTGATGCTGGTGTTCATGAAGAGTGGACAGACACCGATCTGGAGGCTGATCTGGCCCGTGTTCGGTTCGGCGAACCAACTGACCGCAGGTTTGGCTCTGCTGGGTATAACCGCCTTCATACTGAAAGGTTTGAAAAAGAAGGCATGGTTCACGACCATACCCATGATGTTCATGATAGCAACAACGATAGTTGCTTTGATTCTGCTCGCCAGAGCTAACTTGAAAGGTGCCACGTTACCACTGGGCATCATATCCGTGATCCTCATCGTCTTGGCCGTGTGGCTGGTCGTTGAGGCCTACTTTGCGCTCGTAGTGAAAAAGACAGCGAAGGAACCGGTGAAAAAAGCTGAAGAGAGAGCGTAGAAACAGTGGAAAACTCAAGAAGGCGCCCTCTGGGCGCCTTCGTTCATGTTGGCATTTGAGATTCTCAACTTTGATGCACCGAGCATCACGGCCAAACTCTGCAAAGGTTGCTCTCATTCCGATCACGCTAACTTCAATCGGTTGGTAGAATCCACGATCTGTTCAAAATTCTTCTCAAAAACGTACAGAATCTGTGGATCGAAATGCCCTTCGTCGCTGATCATGATCGAGAAGGCTTCGGAAACTGTGTAAGCCTCTCTGTAGGACCTGGAAGACGTCAAAGCGTCGAAGACATCCGCTACGGCTACGATCCTCGCTTCGGTTAGTATTTGATCAGCTTGGAGACCTTCAGGATAACCTCTTCCATCGAACCTCTCGTGATGATATTTGATCACTCGGTACAAGCTTGTGAGCAAGCGGTTCTCTTTGTCCGTCTTGATCGATTTTTCGAACAACTTCGCACCGAGAACGGTGTGCAATTTCATCGATTGGAACTCTTCGGGTGTCAATTTTCCAGGTTTGTGCAAAATCTCATCAGAAATTAATAGCTTTCCGATGTCATGGAAGAATGAAACAAAGCTCACAAACTCCGCAGTTCTTTCATCGATGATTCCTTCTTTCACACACAGTTTCGCCAGCTCAGCGCTGTAGTTCCTCACGTTGAGAAGATGTTCAAAAAGAGCTTTATCTTTCAATCTGATCAATTCGGTTATGAATTGGACGAAGGCGATCGCTGGTATATCGACCAAGCTTGCCAGAATACATTCGTACCAATTTGAATTCTGCACACATGACTGACCGTCCAGTTGAAGGATCTTCGGAAAGAGGGGAGACGCTATCTCAGAAACCTGAGAAGCGAAGCGCACCAGCTCATCCTCTTCGAAACCTTTGCGATCCACTAAGACACTGCTGTAAGCACAAGGTTCTCTCTCGATTAACCTGAGGGCCATCTGCGTGTCCAGCGCCACTTCGTAAGAAAACGGGGAATTTTCTAAATTTTGTTCTTCAACGAAAAACCATCCAAAGAGTCCGTCGATTTGGTTAGACAGAATCAGGATCTTCGTTCTTCTTGGCCTGATCGTATTCTGCATAATCAAACTTCGCATCCACCCCAAAAGGCTTTTTTAGACTCTTTGATGCTATAATTTTAATCGCACGAGTGTTAGGTTTACTTTTCGAACATTGAAAAAGAATTGAATATGCATTGATGATTTTGTATAATACCCACAGCAAGGGGGTGAACGTGTTGAGAAATCTCAAGATCTCAGGCAAAATCTTGGTACTCATCGTAATCAGCTCAGTAGTGCCACTCGCGGTCTTATCGACGCTCTCAGTTCTCCAATCGCGTGACGTGATCGCTCAAATGGCCAGGAAAGCTTTGCAAACCACATGTTTGAGCAAAGCGGATGCCGTTGAAGCTTTCTTCAGCAAGTACACGGAACTAGCCGAGCTACTCGCCGCTGAGGAAGCGATCTTGCGGTACTACAAAAATCCCACCCAAGAGAACGAGAAAGCGTTGGTGCAGATGCTAATTGAAATCAAGAAGGCCTTCGAAGACGTTGAGTTCGCCCAGGTGGGATTCGAAGATGGCAGGTTCGTCAGAAACGTGACGATGACAGATGCAAACTACGATCCACGAACGCGTGATTGGTACAAACTGGCGTTGAGCAATCCAAATCGAGCGCTTATCACAGAACCCTACAAGCATTCCGACACCGGTTCGGACGTGTTCGCTTTCACCAAAGCAGTAAAGGTAGATGGTAAAGTCGTAGGCGCCGCTGCGCTTGTGGTGAAGACTGACAAGGTGGTTCACCTCACCGAGGAAGGTCTTGAAGAAGGTTACTTCGTCGGGGTCTTCACCACTCAGGGAAAAGTCCTTTTTCACACGGTTAAAGAACTGCTCGGAAGAGATTTTTCAGCGGAAAGTTGGTTCAGAGCTGCGAGAGATTCGACCCAGGAAACGATCTTCTTGACGTACGAAGTGGACAAGATCAAGAGGGCAGTGGTGTTCACAAGACTGAGCAACGGTTGGCTGTTGAACGCGGGTGTGTACGAAAAAATCTTGTACGCATCTGCGAACAGATTGATTCAACTGCTTCTTGTGATAACAGCTGCAGCGATAGTCGGTGCGATGATTTTGGGTTTGCTGATCTCGAGGAATTATCTTTCCAAGCCACTCGTTTCTTTGACGTCCGCCATAGAGAAGTTCGCAGCTGGTGATTTGACCGTGGAATTCGAGTTCGATTCGAAAGACGAGATAGGAAAGATCTCAGAATCTCTCAGGAAGATGAAACAATCTCTGAGGGGTTCGATGTCTCAAATCAAGGAAGACTCTTTGAACGCGTCGAAGATGTCTCAATCTCTTGCTTCCGCAGCTCAGGAACTTTCCGCTTCGGTTGAAGAGATCTCGGCAAAACTCGATCAGATGAACAAATCGGCGCAGAACACCTCCGCCTCGATACAAGAAGTCACAAGCGGTGTAGAAGAAGTTGCGGCGAGCGCGCAGAACGTATCAAAATCGGCGCAGGGTTTGTCTGAAAAGGCCGTTTCGGTGAGATCTGCCGCCGACAAGGGTGAACAAGCGGTGAAGCTCATAACAGGTATGATAGCTCAAACGAGAGAGAGTGTTGCGAAAACTCAGCAGACAGTGTCAGAGCTCACCGAGAGGGCGAAAAACATAGCTGAGATAGTGAACACGATCAACTCCATAGCGGAACAGACGAACCTTTTGGCCTTGAACGCCGCCATAGAGGCGGCCAGAGCAGGTGAGGCTGGCAGGGGCTTTGCGGTGGTAGCGGATGAAATAAGAAAACTCGCAGAAGAAAGCAAGAAGGCGACCAGCAAGATAGGACAGATCCTTTCGGGCATTCAGCAGGGTGCACTGAACGCATACGAAGAAGCCAACAAAACGGTCGAAAGAATGGCACAAGTATCCGATCAAGCCGTCGTGGTCGGCAACGAATTGGCGAACATATTGAGAGAAGTTAAAGAGATCAGCCAAATGATAGAAAATCTGGCGGCGAGCGCTCAGCAGATGAGTGCGGCGGCAGAAGAGATGAGCAGCGCGATGGCGACAGCAACGAAGTCTGTCACTGAGATTGCGGCCGGTTTGAGCGAGATCGACACAGCGTCGAAAGACCAAGCCCAGGGAGCATTCCAACTCAGCAGTATGGGAGAACAGATGTCTCAGATCGCCCAGAGACTTACCGAGATAGTCTCCATTTTCAAACTGTGAGCTTCGATCTTTGAAAAAGGGGCACTTCTGTGCCCCTTTTGTTTTTCAAAACGTCCTCACTCCACATCCACCAATTCGAGTGCGCCCATCTCTTGTGGGTGCGTGATGAGCGTTTTGACATTCACACCATGTTCTTTGAACGTCTCTGCCATCGCCTGCGCGACTGCTTGGGGAGACTTCGTCAACGCTATTATCGTAGGGCCACTGCCACTCAGAGCCACGCCCAACGCACCAGCTTCTCTTGCACGCTTCAAAACTTCATGGAAACCAGGTATTAGCTTGCTTCGATAGGGTTGATGCAGTCTATCCTGCATTCCGATTTCCAAAAGTTCGTATCTCTTCGTGTAGAGTGCTGTGATAAGGAAGGCAACGTTGGTGACGTTCATTTTCGCATCTTCGAAAGGAACCTCTCTCGGCAAAATTTTTCGTGAGTCTGACGTCTTTATCTCGAAATCTGGGACGGCGAGCACCACGTCGAGTTCGAAGATCGGTAACTTCACACACAGAAGCTTTGGAATCTGAGTGCATATCGTCACACCACCGAACAGTGCGGGTGCGACGTTGTCGGGATGACCCTCGATTTCCACCGCCATTCGTAGAAGTTCTTCATCATTCAAAGGAAAACCGAGATAGGCGTTTCCAGCTACTAACCCACCGACTATCGCTGCCGAACTGCTACCAAGGCCTCGCGCTAGAGGGATTGTGTTCTTGAGAGTGAGTTTGATGGGTTCTGGCTCTTTCTTGATTTTGTCGAAAACTCTGCAGATCGCACGATACACCAAGTTGTCTTGACCTTTGGATATATCGTTCGCACCTTCACCAAAAACTTCGATCTTCAATTCTTTCGATGCTTCAACCCACACCTCGTTGAAGATCGAAAGTGCCACGCCGATGACGTCGAAGCCGGGTCCAAGATTCGCTGAGGTCGCCGGCACACGAACCCTTATCATTGAATCACCCTTAAAACTTCTTCGTACACTGGTTCGACCTCGATGGGCTCGTTGAGGGTAAATTTTATCGCGTTGTCAGGATCTTTCAAACCATGACCCGTTAAGACTGCGACGATCACGTCTGTTGGTTTAAAACCCTTCGATCTATGGTACTTCAACAAACCTGCCACACTCGCCGCAGACGCCGGCTCGGCCATGATACCTTCTCTTTGGGCTATCAAGCGGTATGCGTCTATGATCTCATCGTCGCTCACGCAGGAAATTTCACCGTTGGATTCCTCCGCGGCTGCCACCGCTTGTTTCCAACTTGCAGGATTGCCTATCCTTATCGCTGTGGCGATCGTTTCTGGGTTTGGTATCGGTTCACCCTTGACTATGGCCGCCGCACCTTCGGCTTCAAAACCCATCATCTTGGGAAGTTTTTCGATCTTGCCGAGCGCGAAGTACTCTTTGAAGCCCTTCCAATAAGCGGTGATGTTGCCCGCGTTACCAACAGGTATGAACAAATAATCGGGAGCCGTTCCAAGGGCATCACAAACTTCGAAGGCTGCAGTCTTTTGTCCCTCTATCCTGTAAGGATTGATCGAGTTCACTATGACTATGGGGAAGTCTTCACTGATCTTTCTGACAAGTTTTAAAGCCTCGTCGAAGTTACCCTTTATGGCCACCACCTTCGCTCCATAGAACAACGCCTGTGCGAGCTTTCCGAGCGCGACCTTACCTTGAGGAATCAGAACGATACATTTTAGACCCGCCCGTGCTGCGTACGCCGCTGCAGAAGCTGACGTGTTGCCGGTCGAAGCGCATATGACAGCCTTCGCCCCTTCTTCCAATGCCTTCGCCACCGCGAGCACCATGCCACGGTCTTTGAAAGATCCTGTGGGATTTGCACCTTCGAACTTGAGATAAACCGTTGCACCGACAAGTTGAGAGATGTAGTTCGCACGTATCAAGGGAGTGTTTCCTTCGTTGAGTGAGAGCATGGGAGTTTTGTCCGTTATCGGTAGGTATTCTTTGTACGCCTTCAAGACGCCTTCCCAACGCATCAGAATTCCCCCTCAACCCGTATCACGTTGCCGATTTGTCTGACTACTGGCAAGGTCTTGAGCAAAGAGACGGTGTTCTGTAGATCTTTCTCCTTCGCGGGGTGGGTCACGATCACCACCTCGGCGACTTCACCCATGGACCTTTTTTGTATCACCGACTCGATACTAACAGAATTTCTGCCGAAGGCTCCCGCGACCGACGCCAAAACACCGGGCTTATCGTCCACGAGCAATCTTATGTAGTATTTCGTTACGATCTCTTCCATGGGCAACAAAAATTCTCGTTTGTAGCAGGTGCAGCCGATTCTCCCTCTGTCTCTGTGAAGAAAATTGTTGACCGCCTCGACGATGTTTCCAACCACGGCACTCGCCGTCGGAAGTCCACCCGCGCCTCGACCGTAGAACATGAGCTCACCTGCGGCGTTCGATCTGACGAAGACGGCGTTGAAAACATCGTTCACCGCCGCCAAGGGATGGGAGGATGGAATGATCGTTGGATGCACGCGAACCTCTATCCCTCTTTCGGTCCTTTTACCTATCGCCAACAATTTTATGACCCCGTTGAATTCACGCGCATATCGTATATCTATCTTCGTGATCTTGCTTATCCCCTCGACGTAGACATCCTTGAACGTGATCCTGGAGTTGAAGGCTATGGATGTCAAGATGGCGAGCTTTCTCGCGGCGTCGTAACCTTCCACATCTGATGTCGGATCTGCTTCAGCATAACCGTTTTGTTGAGCTTCTCTCAAAGTTTCTTCGTAATCTGCCGAACACAGAGACATCTTCGAGAGTATGTAGTTCGTCGTGCCGTTGATGATGGCCACGATTTCTCTTATCTCATCGCCAGCGAGACTCTCTTTCAAAGCCTTCACGATCGGTATCGCTCCGCCCACGCTCGCTTCGAAGAAAAGATCAACACCACAGTTTCTCTGAGTTTCAAACAACTCCTCGCCACGCTCCGCGATCATATCCTTGTTCGCCGTGACGACGCTTTTGCCATTTTTCATAGCGTCGATGACGTAATCGAAGGTTGGTCTCACACCGCCCATCACTTCAACGACGATCGCTATCTCAGGATCGTTGATTATCTGGTATGGATCGTTCGTGAAAAGATCGGAAATGTTTGGAAAAACATTCCGGTATTTCTCAACATCTCTCACAAGGACTTTCTCCATATGGATGTCTGCACCACAGCTTTTGATGATCTTTCGTCGATGGTTTTCTAAAACTCTGTATACTCCTCTGCCGACGGTCCCAAAACCAAGCAAACCTATCTTCACAGCATCCATGCGACTACCCCCACGCAAGGTATATTTTCAAACATTATATCACTGAGACTTTCGACGTGAATCGTTTGCAAACACATCGTTCGAGATCTGTCCCTTTTTGTCGATCTTAGTCGATAAAATCGTACGATTTTATCCAATACGCTCTATGAAATTGAACGGTCTGTGCCAAAATACACCAACGGATCATGGCACAGATCGATGAAGTGTACTGATCTTCAAAAAATTCGACTATCTGGGTATCAGAAAGGTCTTTGAGAAAGGTTTGCTCATCACGGAGGATACAATCTTGAAAGATGAAAACGCCGCCGCCCTTTCAGTCTGGCTATTCTTCAGCATATTGAACGAGGAATAGCTCGTGTGTACGCAAGCGTTGGACGGTGAATCTGTCAAGTGTTGACAGATCGTACGCTTTTGAATAGAATTTAGCTAAATAACCTTTCATCACGGAGGTGTTGAAATGTCTCTGGTCGTGTACCTGGATGGACAGTTTCTAAAGAAAGAAGAAGCGCGCATTTCAGTCTTCGACAGGGGAGTTCTCTACGGCGATGGTGTCTTCGAAGGCATAAGGGCGTACAACAACCGCGTTTTCAAATTGAAAGAGCACATCGACAGACTCTACGAATCTGCGAAGGCGATACTGCTGAACATCCCCATCGACAAGCAAGAGATGATGAACGTCGTTCTTGAAACTCTGAGGCGAAACAATTTGAGAGAAGCTTATATCCGCCTGGTCGTGACGAGGGGCGAGGGGACTGATTTGAGTTTGGATCCGAGAAAATGTCCCAAGCCCACGATCTTCTGTATCGCCATGCCATTGGCTTTGTTTCCCCAATCTCTCTACGAAGAGGGCATCGAGGTCGTGACCGCATCCACGAGGCGCAACCTGAACGAGGCCACCAGTCCAAGGATAAAGTCACTGAACTATCTGAACAACGTACTGGCGAAGATAGAGGCAAACCTCTGTAACGTCCCAGAGTCGATCATACTGAAT
>JAPYWY010000050.1 GCA_028276125.1 Pseudothermotoga sp. | reverse complement strand
CAAAAGAGCGTCCCAACTCGAGTGCAGTAAGGTTTACGCAAAACTACTCATGGACGAGTCCAAGATACCAACGGCACGGTTCAAGTTGTTCGACGATCCTGATCAAGCAGAAAGGTACGTTGAGCGCTGTGATCTTCCAGTCGTGATAAAGGCAGATGGTTTGGCGCAAGGTAAGGGAAGCTACGTCGTGACGAGCCGTGAAGAGGCGTTCAACGTTGTCGACTCACTGATGAGGAAAAAGATCTTTGGAGAGTCGGGTGAGAGGATCGTTGTCGAGGAGTTTCTGCAGGGAAGAGAGATGAGTTTGATGATCTTCACTGATGGCAAGACTTACGTTCCCATGATGAGTGCCATGGATTACAAGAAAATCTACGATGGAGACAAAGGACCCAACACAGGTGGCATGGGTGCGATCGCACCGGCACCACACTACAGCGAGAACCTGTGGCGAAGTGTGAAAGAGGAAATCTTGGACAGGCTTTTCCCAGCACTCGAGAAGCAAAACGTGATTTACAAAGGTGTCCTTTATCTGGGTCTGATGGTCACTCAAGATGGTCCCAAAGTGCTCGAATTCAACTGTAGGTTCGGTGATCCGGAGATTCAAGTTTTACTACCCCTTCTCGATACGAAGCTTAGCGAAGTGTGCTTTGCCGTCATCGAAGGGAACTTAGAAAGGGTATCCATCGTTTGGCGAGAGGAAAAAGGTGTATGCGTCGTCATCGCGAGCGGCGGTTACCCCAACGATTATAAAGTAGGGTTCACCATAAGTGGTCTGGAATCGGTCGAAGGTGTTATGGTCTTTCACGCTGGAACCAAGTGGCAGGATGGTAGATTCCTCACCAACGGAGGTAGGGTCCTGAACGTCTGTGCGACGGGTCAAACTTACGAGGAGGCTCGCAAGAAGGTCTACTCTGAAATTGGCAAGATTCACTTTGAAGGCATGTACTTTCGTAAGGACATAGGCTTGGTCTAAGCCTTTAGTCCAGTCAGTGTGATACCCTTTATGAGGAATCTCTGTCCTATCAGGAAGGCTACTATCGATGGTAAAATACCCATCACAGCCGCCGCCATGAGCAAGTTCCACGTTGTCCCGTACATGCCTTGAAAACTCGCAAGCCCTATGGTTATGGTCTTCATTGAGTCCTTGCTCACAACGACCAACGGCCAGAGCAAGTTGTTCCACTGAAAGACAAATGTGAAAACCGCCAGTGTGGAGAGGGCCGGAACAGACAAAGGCAGAATTATCCTCGAGTAGATGTAGAACCTCGAAGCTCCGTCTATGCGTGCTGCGTCTTCATAATCTTTGGGTATCGTCATGAAGAACTGTCTGAGCAGAAAGACTCCAAAGGCTGTAAACACGTTGGGAAGGATTAGACCCGTGTAGGTATCAGTGAGACGAAGTAGCTTGATCAAGATGAAATTTGGAATCATCGTGACTTGACCCGGGACCATGAGTGTCGCCAAGTACAGCAAGAACAATTTGTCCCTCCCAGGGAAATTCAATCTTGCAAATGCAAATGCGCTCAGAGAAGCGACGAGCAAATGTAGCAAGGTTATGGACCCAGACACAATGACACTGTTCAGTAGATACCTGCCGAAAGGCACCACGGACCAGACGCGTGCATAGTTCTCCCAGCGAGGTTGACTCGGGATCCACTTTGGTGGGTATTCAAATACCTCTCCCAGGCTTTTCAGCGATGTTGAGAACATCCAGAAGAAAGGCACCAGCATGATGAAGGCTACGATTACCATCAGACAGAACAAAGACCAATTCAGGACTTTTTCCTTGATCCTCATTCGTAGTACACCCACTTTCTTTGGTACTTGAATTGAACGAACGTCGCGATGAATATTATGCCGAACAGCACCCAAGCTATCGCAGCTGCATAGCCCATCCTGAACCACTGAAAGGCATTGTTGTAAATGTAGTACACGATGGTGTTAGTGGCGTTTCCAGGTCCACCACCAGTCAAGACGTAGGCTTGATCGAACACTTGGAACGAAGAGATCACGTTTATGACGATGACAAAGAAAGTCGTTGGCGAAAGGAGCGGCAGTGTTATGTGAACGAAGGTTTTCCAAGCGTTTGCGCCGTCGAGTTTTGCAGCTTCATACACGGTCGTCGGTATACTTTGTAGGCCCGCCATGAACATGACAGTTGAGAATCCCACGTCCTTCCAAACACTGAGGATCACGATCGCAACGAGTGCCCACTTGGGATCCGAAAGCCACCTGGGCAAGTTTGAAACACCGATTTGGTAAAGAAAATCGTTCAGCAAACCAAAGTCAGCGTTGAAAATCCATCTCCAGACCATGGCTGCCGCTACCGTTGGAATTATCACTGGAAGGAAGATCGCGGCTCTGAAGAACGTACGGCCTGGGACGTTACGAACCAAGATCAGTGCGAAGATCAAACCGAGCAAGACTCGCGTGGGGACAGTGCCAAGCACGAACCAAAGAGTATTCCTGAAGACCAGATGGAAGGTTTTGTCCGCGAGGAACAATTTGGTGAAATTCCTCAGGCCAACGAACGTTGGTTTCGTAAGCATGTCCCATTCGAAGAAACTCAGAACGGAAGAGAACACGACTGCACCAAAGACGAATATCGCGAAACCTACGAATCCAGGAAGTAAGAACAACCACGCGGCCAAGGTTTCCTTTCTTCTCAAAGTCATTGTTTTTCATTCCTCCACACTAAAGACGTTTGCAGCGTTGCCGTACATGATCGAGTCTATTTCCTCGTGCGTCAATCCCATTCCCCTCAGCGCATCGTACCAACAGACGATCTCTCTCGGCATTTTTTCAACGTTGCTGTCAGTCCCAAAGAGTACTTTCTTCACTGAAATTTCCCTCTTTATGTACTTTCCTTCAATGATGTGCCTTCTGACCACCTCGCCACCGGAGATGTCGAAGTACACATTTCGGCGCCATCGAGCAACTGCGCAAGACACAAGGTACTCCGGCCAACCGAGATGAGCTCCTATGATTTTCAACTTCGGGAAGGTGTTGGCGATGGTGTCGAGGAACAGTGGCCTCATTCGAGCGGAAGATTTTCCCTTGAGCATCTGCGTTACAACCTCTTCACTCTTTGAGAAAGCGCTTGGCTCTTGCAGCAGATAATCCACGGGACCACCTATCACACCCGTATGAAACAGAACCACCATGTTGTTCTGTTCGGCTCTTTCGTAGAAGGGAAAGTACGAAGGATCGTCGTAGTCTTTCCGTGTCAATATCACTTTCAGACCAGCGAAACCTCTCTTCTTGTACTCGTCGATCACTTCTGGCTCATCGTTATCTAGATCGACCCTGGCCAAGCCCACAAACACGTCGGGATATTCTCTGAACGCCTTTTCAACCAAGTGGTTAGTTCCGAGATTTCCAATGAGTGCGATCTTTCGTACGTTGAACTCCTCAGCGTAGCGTAATAACTGTTCCACTCTGTCAAAGTAAAGCCTTTCATCCTCGACGAAGTGCACGTGCACATCGAAAACGCGCGGGATCACAGCATCATCTCCTTTAAAAGCGCGGCGCTGAGCGCCGCGCCAAACTCACCAAGTTCCAAACTTCTTTATCATCTTGTTGACTTCCTCGGTCACGTACTCCAACACTTCTACGGCAGACTTTTGTCCCGTCCAGACGTAGTCGAGCTCACGCGTCACGTACTCGAAGATCTCCCACCAACCGGGAATCTGCGGGAACTTAACACCAAAGCTCGTTTCTGTGAAGAAAATCAACCTCTCTTGTTCACTCGGCGGATTACTGACGAAGGCCTTGACGGTTTCAGGTGTCCTCATCGCAGGAACGGCGTCTCCACTCTTGGCGAATATGGCTTGCCCCTTGGGCCCACACAGGAACTGCATGAATTTCCAAGCGGCATCCTTGTTCTTTGATTTGGAATACATCACGAATCCAGCTCCACCGAGTGTGTTCGATCGTGTTAGTTTGTACGGAAGTGGGGCGACACCAAACCTGAGGCTCTTGTTCGTGAGGAACATGTTGATCTGTGCCGCGTTGGTCAAAACCATCGCCACACGACCCGTTGTGAACAGTTCCGCAGAGGAACCAAGTTGAGCGAGTTCTGCGATCGATGGAGCCACTTTGTAGTTCAGTATCAGGTCGGCAATGAACTGTATTGCCTCCACAGCCGCCCTCTCGTTGAGCGTGCATTTGGTTGGGCTGTCGTAGTTGTCCACTATCCTTCCACCGTTCATATGTATCCACAGATGCCACTTGTTCCTCTCGAGCACAACACCCCATTGGATGACTCTACCGCGTGCATCTTTCTTGGTGAGCTTTCTCGCCGCATCGAGGAACTTCTGCCAATCCCATGAGTAGTCGGGATAAGGAACACCAGCTTCATCGAAGAGGTCTTTGTTGTAGAAGAGAACCGTTGTGTCGTTGTCCCTCGGGAATCCATAGATGCGGCCTTTGTACATGAAAGTGCTCAGGAGTTCCTGATTGTAAGCGCTGACTGGGAAGTTGGATTTCTCGATGTACGGTGTCAGATCTTCGAGCACACCCTTTGCGGCCCAGCTCGGAATCGTGTGGAGGAACATCACGTCAGGAGCGTCCTCTGCTGCCATCATAGCCTGAATCTTGTCGAAATACGTCGACCACGGGTAGTTGATGATCTCGACTTTGATGTCCGGGTTTTCTGCCTCAAATTGTTTCACGATCTCTTGGTACGGTGGTAGTTCTGCCGGCGAACCCCAGAACGAAAAACGTATCTTGGTCGCAGAGAACATCGAAAGAGCAACAACGCAGAGCAGCACGACTAGCAGTTTCCTCATGCTAACACCCCCTTAAAGGTTGTTATCTGTTCTTAATCTACCATATTGACATACTTATGTCAAGTCGTGACATAAGCTTGGGGCCGTTGGTCCTCTATCTGCTATAATTAGCTCGTGGTGATGGAAAACTGTGACTCGCATCAGGAATGTAGCTTTTCTCAAGTCCAGCAACTTGAGGCTTTTGTTGAGGGAGATCCTGAAACATCAGCCGATCTCGAAGGCAGCTTTGGCAAAGAGATTGCACGTTGGTCATTCGACGGTCGTACAGTTGCTGAAACCCTTGATCGACAGAAAGATAGTGGTAGAGTCCATGCTTGGCGATTCCACCGGTGGACGGCCACCAAAGCTTTTGAGCATGAACCCCGACGCCGCTTACGGGATCGTCGTCGATCTCTCGGGCCACAAGATAAGGGTCGCTCTGATGAACTGTGTCCTCAGCATTGTCACTGTGAGTAATTTGGATGCTGACAGCGACATTTATTCAACTCTGGAATCGATCGTCAACGTGTGCAACCACTTGAAAGAACAAGCGAACGATGTGAGGATCCTCGGTCTGTGTGTCGCCATCTCTGGCGTTATGGATCCAGCGACTGGCAAGATCAGTAGCAGCCTCATAGAGGGGCTGGGGAACGTGAGATTGGTGGACTATTTAAGGGAAAAGTTGAGTTTGCCGATCGTTGTGGAGAACGACGCGAATCTTTCAGCTCTCGGCGAGTTCATGAAGATGGAGAAAGAGGTGAACAACATGTTCTACATACACATGGGTGAGGGGTTGGGTGGCGGACTCATCATCGACAGAAGCATATTCCGCGGAGATAGGGGTTACGCAGGTGAAATTGGCAAGATTCTGTACGATCCGCAAACGTTTCGAACCGTCGGAGATGTTTACTCACATCTCGTCAGATCGAGCTCTCATTCGGAGGACGAGATCGTCAGGTTGTTGTCCACGATAGTTCTCAACGTGGTCTCAGTTTTGGATATTGTCAACTTCGTTGTGGGTGGAACGGTGTTCGACATCAGCGAGAAAACTCTTTCGAAGGTAGAAACAGAAGTTGAACAGCACTTCTATGGCTTCAATGTCGAGGTTAGAAAATCCAAGAAGCATCCCGATGCGATGTTGATTGGCGCCATGGAATATCTCATGGAAAATGTGCTCACAAACCTGTGATCAATCGACGTCGAGAAACTTCTTGAAGACAGCCACGACCTCGTGGAACTTTTCCTCCCTCAACCACGTGGTCCAACCATTTTTGCGATAGATGCCTTCGACGAGCCACGGATAGTTTAGCTTGTCCACAAAGATCCTTCCGACGTGCTTCGATAACAGACTTGCCAGTCTTTCTGGGTTCATGGGCAGCACGGGACCAACGAAGATTGATACATCAACGTTCGATTCTCGAAGCCTCTTCACCGCTTCGATCCTTTGTTCTATCGGTGCAGCGTTCGGTTCCAGTATCTTCCTCACTCTATCATCATCCGTCGTTATTGTGATGGTGACGCTCACGTTTGTGCTTTTGAGTATGTCGAGATCTCTCAGAATCAAATTCGACTTCGTCAGGATGCGCACGGTTCTGAAATGTTCCGAGGCGATCTTCAACAACGTCCTCGTCAGTTGGTACTTTTCCTCGATCGGTTGGTACGGATCACAGACACTCGAAAACAGTATGCTCCCCTTCAGGTTGTACAATTCACGCTCGAATATCTCAGGCGCATTCATTTTGACGAAGACATCCCTTCCCCATACGCCAGCTTTGTTCTTGAATGGACCTATGAACTGAGCATAACAATACTTGCACCCGTGACCACAACCAATGTACGGGTTGACAACGTATCTGGCTATGGGAATTTTCGTTTTCGTTACCAATTTTTGTACCAGCACCTCGTGTACCATATCAGCTACAATTAAACTACAGAAGGACGGGAAAGAGATTTTTGAAGGGGGAATTCGATGATCGCAGTAGTTGGGAGCAACAACGTCGATCTCGTTCTCACGGTAGATCATTTCACACAACCTGGGGAAACTCAGAAATGTTTGTCGTACGAACGTTTTCCGGGTGGTAAAGGGGCAAACCAGGCTGTGGCCTGTAAGAAGCTCACCGCGGAGGTTTATTTTCTCACGTGTGTTGGCAACGATGGAAACGGTGAATTCTCGTTTGAAACACTGACGCGAGCAGGGCTCAGGGACGGTTTGGTGCGTGTGGAACTTCCGAACGGCTTCGCAATGATCGAGGTTACACGCGATGGTCAAAACAGAATCATCATCTTTCCCGGTGCGAATGCAGCAATGAATGTGAAACTCGTTCAGGACCATCTGGACGAGCTTTTGAAAGCCGATATCCTCCTGCTTCAAAACGAAATACCTTTCGAAGTGAACCTCGAGACTGCGAGGAAGTTCAAGGAGAAGGGAAAGCTTGTGATCTTCGATCCAGCTCCAGCCATAGGCGTCACGGATGAGATCTACGAGTACGTCGATATAATCACACCTAACGAGTCCGAGGCGCACCAGCTCACGGGGAAGTTTGGAGAATCTGCAGCACGAGAACTTCTGAAAAAAGGATGTGGAAACGTTCTGCTCAAGATGGGTGACAAGGGTTGTTATTTCACAGGAAAGCTTGGAACGTTCAGGGTGGATGCTTTCAAGGTCGACGCTGTCGACAGCACCGCAGCGGGTGATGTGTTCAACGCAGCATTTGCAGTTTGGTTTGAAAAGAGTAGAGATGTTCAGAGATCTTTGGTTTTCGCAACAGCTGCGGCCGCAATAAGTGTAACGAGACTCGGAGCACAGAGCTCAATACCAGCTTTTGAAGAGGTTGTGAAGTTTTTGAATGAAAGAGAATTTGAGGGATTCGATAGATGAAGTACGAAATGGTTTATTTCGATCTCGACGGCACATTGTTGGATTTCGCCAAGGCGGAGAGAGAATCCATAGGAGCTGTTCTCGAAGAGTTCGGCATCCCTTTGAGCGATGATCAGATACAGACCTACGTTGAAATCAACAAGAAATGGTGGCGATTGTTTTCCGAGGGGAAAGTTTCGAAAGACAGAATCATAGTTGCGAGGTTCGAGGAGTTCTTGTCTTGGCTGGGACATCCTGAAATTTCTCCACTCGACGTCTCACAGAGATACTTGGAAAAGTTGTCCAACTGCGCCTACTTTTTGCCCGGTGCTGAGGAGTTCTTGACGAAGATGAAAACTCTGAACGTCAAAATGGCCGCACTCACGAATGGTGTTCAGTCAGTGCAGGAAAGAAGGGCGAAACTGTTGAGGCTCGAACGTTTTTTCGAGTTCATGATAACATCAGAACTTGCCGGAAAACCAAAACCAGACCCGGCGATGTTCTTACTCGCGGCACGCGTTAGCGGTGTGCCTTTGAGACGCTCGGTGTACGTCGGTGATGATCCCGTGGTCGACTATCTTGCAGCCAAGAACGCTGGAACGGATTTCATTCTTGTCGATCTTGACTCGGTTCACTCCAACTTCGACGGGCGAAGGGTGAGCTCCTACGAGGAACTGTTCAATCTGTTGATCTGTGAATCGATCAGTTCATAAAGCCATTTGCCAACAGATTCGACCATTCCTTCGCTGAAGGGCGAGTGGATGTTCGCTACCTTCAGGAGCCCTTGAAAAGACAAGCTACCTCCATGATCGCAGAGTTTTGTGTAGTCATAGAGCGTGGAAACTCTGTCTTCAAAGCTGCGTTTGAGCAACTGAAAGGCACAGAACTGAGCGATCACATAGTCGATGTAGTAGAACGGGCTTTCATAGATGTGCATTTGCTGTTGCCACAAGCCTCCATCTTCTAAGTAGCGGTTTCCATCGTAGTCGATCTCCGGCATGTATTTGGCCTCGATCTGTCTCCAGAGTTTTCTCCTTTCCTGAGGTGTTAGGTCTGGATTCTGGTAAACCACGTGCTGAAACTCGTCGACACAGACACCGTACGCAACGAAATTCAGAGCACTCCATGCATGCACGAGCCTCGCTTGCTCTGCACGATTTTTGTAGAAGAGCTCCATCCAAGGCCATGCGAGGAACTCCATACCCATGGAATGGATCTCGCAGGCCTCAGTGGTAGGCCAATAGTACTCGGCGACCTCGAAGTTCCGACTCCTGTAAACTTGGAAGGCATGACCCGCCTCGTGGGTCAACACCTCCACATCGTGGGAAGTTCCGTTGAGGTTTGC
>JAPYWY010000036.1 GCA_028276125.1 Pseudothermotoga sp. | reverse complement strand
CAGACGATCAAAGGCGCCAGGAGGTTCCCGAGTTTTTCGAGTAATCTATAACTCTCTGAAAGAAGCGATTCTTCTTCAATATCTTTTCCAAGAGTGAAGCTCAAACCGTCTGTACCGATGGAGAAGCTCACATACCTTGAGAGATTCTTTAGATACTCTGTTATGAACTTCACAGGGTCATTCAGTTTGAGCAGCTCGAAAGATTTCGAAATCATCTTTGCGCAAAGATCTCTCACTGAAATCACGCTCAGAAGATCGAGATAGATGCACTGAAAACCGCTTTCAGCAACGAATTTTTGAAGAAGCCATGTCTTACCGAATCTCCGTGGTGCAACCACAACAACATCGTTTCCACTTTGAACAGCACTCAAAAGTTGTGAGTACTCTCTTTCTCTGTCTATGAAGCAATCTGGATCGTAGTGCCTTCCGAATCTGAAAGGGTTCACAACAGCACCTCCTGAGGACATTATACCTCATGGGTATAATAACTTTTGACCCATTTGGTTAGTAACTTTTTGGTACAAAGGTTGATAAATGAGAACCTCTTTCACTGCGAGGGACGAAACACATAACTTGATGATCATCCTGCGCCTAAGCAAATGTGCATTCTATAGTAATTAGCAAACAAATCTTTGCCCGAGCGCTGGTGTACGCTTCTGTAGCGTCAAATGTCAACATCTCGTGTATTTTACGGTTTTGGATGCGGTAAGGCCCAGTTGCTCGTCAGAATATGGTTTTTTCAATATTTGACGAGATTTCCACAACGCATCTCTCAGCTTCAGACTCGTGACATGTGTGTTAGAATAAATGTAGCTATTCTATCCTGAAGGGGGTATGCCAAATGAAAAGGTTACTGGTTGCTGCGATCGCGCTTTTGGTCATCGTAACACAAGCTGCCACGTTCTTGACCATCGCCACCGGTGGCACAGCGGGAACTTACTATCCTCTCGGCGCAGGCATGGCTGACATCTGGAACAAGAACATCAAGGGTATGAACGCGATGGTACAGTCCACCGGTGCATCGGTCGCGAACATCAACCTACTCAAGAACAAGGAAGTAGACCTCATATTCGTTCAGAACGACGTTGCCTTCTACGCGTACAACGGAGTAGAGCTTTTCAAAGAACCGTTCCCACAGTTGAGGGGTCTGGCAACGCTCTACCCTGAGACGGTCCAAATCGTTGCACTCGCCGACAGAGGAATAAACAGCGTTTACGATTTGAAGGGCAAGAGGGTCGCCGTGGGTGCCGCCGGAAGTGGTACTGAGGTGAACGCGAGGCAGATTTTGGCAGCGGCTGGAATCACCTACAACGACATCAAGGTGCAGTATTTGAGTTTCGCAGAAGCGGCGAACAACCTGAAAGATGGAAACATCGATGCCGCATTCGTCACCGCGGGACATCCGACGGCGGCTATCGTGGATCTTGCAGCAGTCAGAAAGATCGTGCTTGTTCCAGTCGCAGAAGAGATCATAGCGTCTTTGCAGAAGGATTATCCATTCTATGTGAAGATCGTTGTTCCGGCCGGTACTTACAAAGGCGTCGATACGGATGTTGTCACTGTTGCCGTCAAGGCGATGCTCGCGGTCAGAGCGGAGATGCCGGAAGATCTTGCTTACCAACTGCTCAAGACCATGTATGCAAACCAAAAGAGGCTGATCGAGGCCCACGCAAAAGGTGAACTCATAATCCCGGAAACTGGTAAGGAAGGTATGTCCATACCGCTGCATCCAGGTGCGGAAAAGTTCTTCAAGGAGATGGGACTCTAAACGGTGAAGGCGTTCTTGCTCTGTGCCTTGCTGAGTCTCTTGTCGTGTCACTACGTTTTGGTCGTTGAAAGGCAAGGTCAGGTGATCTTTGAGAAAATTTTGTGCGACGGTAAGTTCACCATCGTGTTCGTTCATTCGGTGGAAAAGACGATGGTGGAAGAATGTTTCACTATCGAACCTGATGGATCATTGATCTTGTTCGAGGCGCGGTACACTTCGTATGGGGCAGGTCTACCTTCAGACGCGGAGGGAGGATTCGCTTACGAAAATGGTAAATTCGTTTTGAAGCTTCACAGAAGATTCGAGCGGATCACCCTCCGCGTTTCTCATATTGAAGGTCATGGCATACTGTTCAGCGATGGTACGGTTTGGTTCAAAGACATAGCGAACGTCAACGATGCATTGACGATCTACGTGAAGGTTCTACCTTCTCTGAAGTTGAAAATCTTTTGAGGAGGAATCATTGTGAACAACGAGAAGAACATAACTGATCAAGCGAAGGAGATACTCGAGAAGTACGACAGAGAGGCACGTTACAGAAGTTTTAGAGGTTTCATAGCGAAGGTTGTGGCAGCCATAGCGATAACTTTCTCGGTGTTCCAAATCTACACGGCCGCCTTTGGTGTGCTGGACGCAATGATACAGCGCTCGATTCATCTGGCGTTCGGTTCCTGCTTGATCTTCCTGCTCTATCCGGCGAGCAAGAAATGGCCAAGGGACAGGTTGCACTGGTTCGACTTGCTGCTCGCGATCGTTGCACCTCTGACAACGATGTACATAGTTGCGAACTACAAAGCACTCGTCATGAGAGCAGGAACGGTGACCAGGGTGGACTTCATCGTTGGAATTTTGGGGATCGTGCTCGTTCTGGAGGCGACACGCAGAATCGTAGGTTTACCGATAGTGATTGTCGCACTCGCTTTCATCCTGTACGCACTTTATGGAAGATACATTCCAGGCATAATGGCTCACAGAGGCATTTCGTTGCAGAGACTCGTCGGACATTTGTTCTACACGACGGAAGGTATCTTTGGAATACCACTCGGCGTTTCTTCGACGTTCGTCTTTCTGTTCATCCTGCTCGGTGCGTTCCTCGAGAGGACAGGACTCGGACAGCTCTTCATAGACATCGCGAACGCACTTGCAGGATGGGCTACAGGCGGACCAGCGAAGGTCGCGGTCTTCTCAAGTGGCATGATGGGCATGATTAGTGGTAGCAGTGTTGCGAACGTCGTTGGAACCGGTACCTTCACCATACCCATGATGAAGAAACTCGGTTACAAGCCGGAGTTCGCCGGCGCAGTCGAGGCAACCGCATCGACGGGTGGACAGCTGATGCCACCCATCATGGGAGCCGCGGCTTTTCTGATGGCAGAATTCACCGGTATCGCTTATTCGAAGATAATAATTTCTGCCGCCATACCGGCAGCTCTCTATTACTTCGGTGTCTGGATGGGAGTACACTGGGAGGCAAAGAAACTGGGCCTCAGAGGTCTTTCAAAGGAAGAGCTTCCGAAGATGAGAAAGGTTCTGCTGGAAAGAGGCCATCTTCTGTTTCCGCTGGTCGCGATCATCTATTTGTTGGTGACAGGTTTCACACCGATGAAAGCCGCGTTGTACGCGATAGTTTTTTCTGTAGCCTCATCGCTCATCAGAAAGAGTACGAGAATAAAACTGTCGGACATCCCGGCGGCGCTCGAAGCTGGTGCAAGGGGAGCGCTGAGCGTCGTCGCAGCAACCGCTTGCGCTGGAATAATCATCGGTGTGGTGACGCTGACAGGCATAGGTTTGAAACTGGGGACCGCGTTGGTCGATCTGGCGCGCGGAAATCTCCTGGTGACACTCTTCTTCACCATGCTGACATCACTCGTGCTTGGCATGGGAGTGCCCACCACGGCGAATTACGTCATCACTTCAACGATCGCCGCACCTGCGTTGCTCAGGCTCGGGGTGCCAGTTCTTGCAGCACACATGTTCGCCTTCTACTTCGGTATCATTGCGGACGTCACACCACCGGTTGCACTCGCTGCAATGGCCGGCGCCGGCATAGCGAGGGCGAATCCCATGAGAACAGGCTTGACAGCTTCGAGGCTTGCGATCGCGGCGTTCCTCGTTCCTTACGCATTTGTTCTCTCACCTCAACTGCTCCTTGTGAACGTTTCTAACCCAGTGCAAGTGATCTGGCCTTTGTTGACATGCGTCGTTGGTTTGTTCTCGCTCTCGGGAGCACTGTCTGGTTATCTGCTCGGCAATCTCGCAGCGTGGGAGAGAGCCTTCTATGGAATTGGCGGCGTTTTGCTTGTCGAACCGAGTGGCTACACCGACCTGATCGGTTTGGGTTTGATCGCGGTTGCTTTCCTATTCCAAAGAGGGAGAATGCGATTGACGAAGAAAGCTTGATCAATGAAATTCTTTCGGGTTTGGCGGCGATGCCGCCAAATTTTTTTGTGATGTTGCCGATAATAAATCGGAGGTAACGAAATGAGGATAGAAAATTATCACGTGACGATGGTTTCGATGAACAGTCATGAGCGTTTGGTGCAAAGGCATGAGCGGCTCCAGATCGTTCGTGTCGTACAGCGAGAACCAGCGAAAATAGAACCAGCCAAACTCGAAATCAAACTCAGCGAAAAGGACAAAGCGAAACTCAGGTTAATAAAAGCTATCTTGGAGAAGCTGACGGGACGAAAGGTCAGGCTTTTCTTGTTGGAACTCTCCGAATCACAGCATTCGGAAGAGATGCAAACGGAGGTCACGAGAACTCAGTTTGGTGTCATCTACGAGCGGAGCGAGCACGAGAAGGAAAGTCAGTCGACGGACTTCTCTGCGAAAGGTTTCGTTGAAACGAAGGATGGTCGAAGGATGGAATTTGAGATCAACTTTCATTTCAGTAGGACGGTCGAGAAAAGCGAAATTTTAAGATTCGTGAGTGGGAATTTACAAGATCCGCTGGTTCTGAAGTTGGACGAAGCGCCTCTGGAGTTCTCAGACAAGAAACTGACATTGGATCTCAATTTGGACGGTGTGCCAGACGAAGTTCGCTTGCCAAGGAATGCTATGTTTTTGGTACTCGATGCCAACGCGAATGGAAGGCTGGACGATGGCCGTGAGTTGTTCGGTCCTTCGACGGGTCATGGCTTCAAAGAGCTGGCCATGCACGATGAGGACAAGAACAACTGGATCGACGAATCTGACAGCATCTTCGTGAAACTGAGAGTTTTGAAGGTGAACCGAGATGGTTTCGAACTTGTGCCTTTGCTCGATGCCAACGTTGGAGCCATTTACCTCGGTTCTGTGAGAACACTTTTCAGCCTTTACGACGATGGAGGAATCTTGGGCAAACTCGACTCCAGCGGCATTTACCTAACGGAAGATGGTCGCGTGAGGACGATCCACCAGCTCGATTTGAAAGTCTAAGCTTAGATCACGAAGAGTTCCTTTTGAACGTAGCATACCGCACCCATCACGACACCGAGCTCTGCAAGCTCTGCTCTTTTGAACTGAACGTGTTCGAGTATTTCTGCAGGGACCACCCTGGAAATCACAGGTTCGATCCTGGCCAAGATCTTCTCGTACTGGTTGTAACCGATCCCACCAGACAAAACGACGACGTCTGGATCAAGCAAACACACCGCGTTCGCTATCGCGAGTGCCAAATGCTCGCACGCGATGTCGAAGAACTCGTTGAAATCTGGATGTGACTCGAGCTCGTCAAAAACCTGTTTCAAAGTGGTTCGGATCTTTCTCTCCTCGAGGAACTGCTCGAACGTGTACCCAGAGAACCACCTCTCGAGTCTGCCAAAGCGATATTCGAGATCTTTTTCTGCAGACCAATCCGTCACAAGATAACCCATCTCACCCGCCATACCCCTCGAGCCTGTGTAAAGGGTTCCGTTCAATATCAGGCCCGCCCCAGTACCCGTGCCGAGAGATACCAAGAGAACGTTTCCCAAACCCTTGGCGGCTCCTTTCCACATCTCGCCAAGGGCGTTCAGTGTGACATCGTTTTCGACAAAGACAGGCACACTAAATTTTGCTTCAAGCATCGTCTCAAGTGGAACATCTCTCAAATCGAAAGCTGGCATGTATCTAACTTTTCCCGTATTTCGATCACAAGTACCTGGTACACCCACACCGATACCGAGCAGTTCGTACTCGTCAAAGTTCATATCCGTGAGTAAACTCGATATTTGGTTTATCAAATCGTCAGCGGATCGAATTTCTTGAATCTTTCTCTCGATCTTGCACTTCAAGTTACCATCCAGATCAGCTAAACCGGCCCGTATCTTGCTTCCACCAACATCAACACCTACAACGAAACGCCAATTTGGGTTGAACTCGAGTAACGTCGGACGTTTTCCGCCTCTCGCAGTGCTCTTACCTTTTTTTGATTCCTTCACAATGCCTTCCTTGATCAATTTTTCTACAGCTTGCGAAACCACAGGCTTACTCAAACCAGTTCTGATGGCTATCCTTGCTCTGGATATCGGTCGAAAACGTCTTAAGCACTCGAGGATCTTGGCTTCAGAATTTTTCAGGGTTAGTCTGCTTTTCGTCATTCCTTCACCGCTCCTTTGGCGAGCCCCTCGATCAAGAAGTTCTGGAACAGGAGTGCAAAGATTATCGGTGGAACCATCGAAACGATACCCGCAGCACACATGAGTGGATAATTGGTGTAAAAGCGGCCCATGAATTCAGAGATGCTTATGGGCAAAGTCTTTGCTCTCAAGCTCGAAGTCAAAACCAAGGCAATTATGAATTCGTTCCAAGCCGAGAGAAAGACGAATATGCCCGAAGTGAAGAGGGCAGGCTTGGCCATGGGAACCAAGATCTTCCACAGGACTTCGACATAACCACAGCCGTCGATTATCGCAGCTTCTTCAACCGACACGGGCAATCTCCTGAAATAAGAACTCATGATCCATATGGCGAAAGGCAAGTTCAATGCGATGTATATCACAGCAAGGGATGCTTTGCTATCGAGCATGCCAAACCGAGCCAGCGATAGGTAGATGGGTATCACGAGAATGACAGGCGGCAACATCTGTGTCAAAAGTACGAAAAAGCTTATGTATTTTCTCAACGGTACTCTCAATCTCTCTATCGCGTAGGCGGCGAGGATAGCCAAGAGAAGAGTTACAACAGTGACACTGACACCGATCGTCAAGCTGTTGAGAAGTGCCGTCCGAATTTGTGAAGCAACACCATAGATACCTTGCGTCAAACCCAGAGCTTCCCTATAGTTCTTCAAAGTTGGTCTTGGAGGAAACCAGCCACGAGACGTCTGCTTCAGATCGACGTCGAGTGAGAGGCTGGTCGCGAAGGTCCAATAGATGGGAACGACGGAAACGAAAACTGCAGAGAAGACCACAACGAAGATCAAAATTCTGTGGACTTTAAGATTCACTCTTCACCCGCCTCCGTTACAAAGATTCGTCTGAAGAGAAGCACTATGAGCGCGACTATGCCGAGGAGCACATAGGACATCGCCGTCGCACGACCGAATTTGTAGGATTCGAAAGCGGTTCTGTAGATCTCGTACGAAACGACGCGTGTTCTTCCAGCAGGTCCACCGCCAGTCACAGCGTACACCAGCTCAAAGAGTTTGAAAGTGAGGATCGTTTTCATCACCAACAGTAGCTGCGTGAAAGGCTTCAACAAAGGCCACGTTATGTGTAAAACTTGCTGCGTCCGAGTAGCACCATCTATCCGTGCCGCTTCGTATAGCTCATCCGGTATGGACTTCATCCCACCCAGATAGATGATCGTGGCGAAAGCCGTTCCCTGCCAAAGATTCGCCAATATGAGTGCCCACAGAACTAGTTTCGGGTCGGTCAACCAGTAAACGCTCTTTCTTATGAACCCAAGGCTGAGGAACGTTTGATTTATGAAACCATAATCGGCGTTAAATGCCCACTTCCAAATCAAAGCGTGAACAATCGGGGGCAAAACGTAGGGGAGCAAGATCGCTCCTACGACTAAAGATCTGAGTCGAAATATGCGGTTGAGCGCGAGCGCGGATATGAAACCCAGAAACATCCCCACAGTGATATCGGCGAGCACGAAGTACAAGGTGTTGAGGAAAGATCTCCACCATGATTCATCGAGAATGACCGACAGATAGTTCTCGAAGCCGACGAAGCTCGTTATCACTCTTCCAGCGAAGAAACGAACGTTGAAAAGACTCAGATAGAATGCGTGCGCCAGTGGGAAAGCGAGGACCAAAGACAATATAACCAAGGATGGGGTCATCAACAGATAGCCGATCATTCTTTTGTGTCTTTCCAAGGCTGTCTCACTCTCTTTTTGAGGATCAAAAGGGTGGGGCCTGGGCCCCACCCTCCCGATCATTTCTTCCTTCCTTTTTCGTACTCTGCTCTTATCTTTAGTGCAGCCTGTGCAGCTGCATCGAGCGCCGCTTTTGGAGATTTTTGCCGTGTCAGTGCCTTGTGGAGTTCCTCCTGCAGAACGTTGGAGAATTCCAGATACCAAGGTACCCTCGGTCTATGCACTATGTACATGGCCTGTTCGTACATCTTGTCCAAACCTCTGACTGCATTCCTGAACTTGGGATTCTCCCAAACAGATTTCCACCCCGGCACGATACCCGCCTTCAGCGCGGCATCGAGGGCACCCTCTGGTCCTGCCAAGAACTTTATGTACTCGAACGCTTCCTTGGGATGCTTCGTTCCGTAAGATATCGCCCAACCCATAGGACCAGAGACGCTGTAAGGATGTTTGCCATCCACGGAGGGCATCAAACCTATCTCCCATTGACCGACACCGTTCGAGATCTCGGGATTGTCGAGGTCCACCAACGGGATTCCCCACATCATGCCGAAGGCGATGTCGTTGTTGTAGATGGCTTTGTAAACCTCCGTTTCAGTCCAACCGAGCGATGCCGGGTTCACGATCTGATGCTTGTAGATCATGTCGACCATGAATTGGAGAGCCTGAATCCCCTTCTCATCGTTGAAAACGGGATTCAAGTTCTCGTCGAAGAACTTACCACCGAAGCTCGAGAGGATTGCCACAAAATCACACACCAAGGATTCTTTTTGGGCCCAGGACCAAGCCGAGGCATACTTCACGATTCCAGCCTCTTGGAGTTTCTTAGCCAGTTCGACAACGCCATCCCATGTCTTGGGGAATTCGTTGTAACCAACTTTCTTGATCATCTCTCTGTTGTACACGAACGATTTCCACTCCGAAACCCATGGCAGGCCATACCACTTTCCCTGATAGGCCATGCCCTCCAGCGCAAAGGGTACAGCGTCTTTCTTCAGATCTTCTGTCAGCCACTCGTCGATGGGCAACACCCAGCCGTTCTCAACGTACAAAGGTACTTCGACGCAGTCGATGATGAAGATGTCGTACTGACTGCCACCAGCCAACATGGACGCTATGAGTTTGATGTTCTGGTCGCGCCCGTACGGAACCACAGTGATGTTCACGCGCACACCCGTTTGATCGTAGAACCTCTGGTTTCGCTCAATGTAGTAGCTAAGGTCTTCAGGACCGAAGATGGTGTTGAGTTCGACAACTTCGGCAAGCAGGCTGACGACCACCATGATGAGAAGGAACACAACTACTTTCCTCATGCTAACCCCTCCCTTTGAAGGTTGGTTAGTTAGGAAGCTCGCATAACTAATCTTAAATGAAAGTAATGTTAAATGCAAAGGCTGCGGAACCCAGACAAGGATGGAATAAATTGATTTCCTTAAGCTGATCGATGTTACGCGCTGATTTCTCTTCTTTTCTTACGTTTTCTCCCAAAAGCTCCACCTAAGACCCTCATTGTTTGCAAAGCGATATTACAAGAAGTGTTGCAATATCCGAGTAAAGTAGTCCTAATATCTCGCTGTTACTATTTCATCTGGAGGTGAACCTATGGATCTCAAATTCTCGATCAGCGCAACATCTGAAACGCCAACGAGGGTACAGGTCAAGGCGAGAAGCTTCACCATGTACGTCGATGAACCACCACAGCTTGGAGGAGAAGACAAAGGAGCGAACCCAGTCGAGTATTTGCTTGCAGCGTTGGCTGGTTGTTTGAACGTGGTCGGCCACATGGTGGCTAAGGAAATGAACATGCAGCTGGATGGGCTAGCGATAAACATCGAGGGCGTTCTCAACCCAGCAAAGTTTCAGGGAAAGTCCAACGCAGAGAGGGCGGGTTATAAAGAAATCAACGTCACGATCGAAGCGAAAACGAATGCGCCGGAGGATGTCCTGAAGAAATGGATCGAAACAGTTGAAAGCAGATGC
>JAPYWY010000034.1 GCA_028276125.1 Pseudothermotoga sp. | reverse complement strand
GTTATCTCACCGGAATCCGCTTTCCTGAGTCCGAGAACGCATTTGATCGTCGTTGTTTTGCCTGCGCCGTTGGGACCAAGCAAAGCGAAGATCTGACCCTTCCCGACGTCGAAAGAAACACCGTCGACAGCGCGTTTGTTCCTATAGCTCTTCACCAAGTTCTTCACGCTCAGAACCATCGTCCCGCCTCCCATAGATCTCCTTCAACAGCGACATCAGACGTTCAATTCCTATCCCAACTTCCTTACACCTCTCAACAGCGTCAACGAAGTTCTCGATGTTGGAGCGTATGAACCCTTCTTCGTTCAACTGTCTAACAATATAACCTTCTCCACGCACGGGTTCCAGCACACCTTCCATGGCGAGCTCCCTGTACGCCCTCGCGACGGTGTTGACGTTCACCTTCAAATCGTCGGCGAGCGTTCTTATCGATGGAACAAAATCACCTGGTTTCAACTCACCCGTGAGTATGAGCAGCTTGAATTTTTCCTTTATCTGTTTGTACACAGGAACATGGGATGCGAAGTCTATTTTGAACCACACGCTTCTCACCACTGTAATAGTACACTATGACAAAGTCATTGTCAATGCAACATCTGTCTACTTGATTTCACATTCTAAAAAATGCTATTTTAAGCCATAAGAAAAATCTCACAAAGGAGGGATTGGTGTGCTAAGGGTTCTCGGTGATGCTTTTTCAAAGTTTGCTAAAAAGTACCTACCAGATGCGCTGATCTTTGCAATGATCCTCACGTTGATCACGTTTGTGCTTGGCATGGTGATTCAGAAGAAGAGTCCCATCGACATGATCGTGTACATGGGCGATGGGTTCTGGAGCTTGCTGGCGTTCGCGATGCAGATGTGTCTCGTGCTCATGACCGGTCACATCCTTGCGCAGACGAAACCGATGGCAGCTCTCTTGAGAATGATCGCCAAGGCTGCAAACACTCCGTTCAAAGCTGTCGCACTCGCGTGTGTCGTGATGATAGTCACCAGTTATTTGAACTGGGGCTTTGGACTCATATTCACTTCCTTGTTGGCTATAGAGATCGCCAGGAACATGAAGGGCAAGGGCTTACACTATCCGTTGTTGGTCGCGTCCGCTTACTCTGGTTTTCTCGTTTGGCACGCGGGCCTTTCTGCATCTGCACCGTTGTTGGTGAACACGCAGGGCCATTTCCTGCAAGCCAAGATCGGATTGATACCCGTCTCCCAAACGATCTTTTCACCCATTGGATATGTTCCAGTGTTGGTACTCTTGGTCACTCTGCCGTTCATCATGGCTGGGATGCATCCTAAGAAAGAGCAAGTCATAGAAGTTGATCCATCGGTCTTCGTTGAGAAGAAAGAAAAGCCGAAGAAGGATCCCTCGCAGATGACCCCTGCCGAGAGAATGGAAAACAGCATGGTTTTGTCTTTGATAATCGGCATCATTGGTTTGATATACGTCTTCTACTATTTCTTCGTCAAAAAAGGTTCTCTGGATCTCAACATACTCAATTTCATCTTCCTCATGGTGGGTATCTTGTTGCATGGCACGCCCAGGAATTTCATCGATGCCGCCATCGAAGCTGGCAAAACTGTGTGGGCCATTGTGGTCCAGTTCCCGTTCTACGCAGGCATCATGGGCATGATGACCAAATCTGGTCTGGCCGCAACCATCGCGAACTGGTTCGCATCGTTTTCCACAGCGAAAACGCTTCCTCTCTACACATATTGGAGCGCGGGTCTGATCAACCTGTTCATCCCATCTGGTGGAGGTCAGTGGTCTGTACAGGGCCCGATCATGATCGACGCTGCAATGAAGATAGGTGCGTCCGTACCAAAAGTGATCATGGGGGTTGCTTGGGGAGATGCTTGGACGAACATGATTCAACCTTTCTGGGCTCTCCCGTTGCTTTCCGTTGCTAAGCTCGAAATAAGGGATATAATGGGATACTGCGTCATGGCATTGATTTGGAGCGGCATCGTCACAAGCGTTCTGTTCCTCGTTCTTTGATATGGAGGTGAATCTATGAGAAAGGTCTACATCGTTGGAGCAAAGAGAACCGCGATAGGCACGTTTGGAGGTAGTTTGAAGGACGTACCAGCAGTGCAACTCGCCGTCACTGCAGCAAAGGCTGCGATGGAACAGGCAAATGTTAAACCTGAATGGGTTGACGAAACCATCGTAGGTAACATCCTCATGGCGGGCCAGGGCATGGGTCCAGGCAGGCAAGTAGGAATATATGCAGGTATTCCCGCGGAAAAACCTGCTTATACAGTGAACATGCTCTGCGGTTCTGGGATGAAAGCCATCATGATCGGAGCCATCGACATCATGATGAACGAAGCGGAGATAGTCCTTGCAGCCGGTATGGAAAACATGTCCATGGCGCCGTATTTGCTACCCAAGGCGAGGTTCGGCTACAGACTTGGCAACGGTGAGATCGTTGATCACATGGTCTACGATGGCCTCACCGACGTGTTCAACATGTACCACATGGGTGTGACCGCAGAGAACTTGGTGGAGAGATACGGCATAAGCAGAGAGGAACAAGACCTGTTTGCCTACAAGAGTCAGATGAAGGCGAAAAAAGCGATCGAGAGTGGAAGGTTCAAAGACGAGATCGCACCGGTGGTGATCAAAGAAAAGAAGGGCGAGAAGATCTTCGATACCGACGAACATCCCAGGTTCGACACGACGCTTGAATCGCTCGCCAAGCTCAAACCTGCGTTCAAACCGAACGGAACCGTTACGGCGGGCAATGCTTCCGGTATCAACGACGGTGCTTCTGCCGTGATACTGGCTTCTGAGGACGCCGTGAAGAAATACGGCCTCAAACCCATGGCGGAAATCGTTTCTTTTGCTCAGCATGGCGTTGATCCAGCGATCATGGGTATAGGTCCTGTCGGTGCCATATCCAAAGCGCTCGCAAAAGCGAAGATGAAACTCACGGACATCGGTTTGATCGAACTAAACGAGGCTTTCGCTGCGCAGTCGATCGCTGTTCTGAGGGACGTCAAAAAGGAACACGGCGTCAGCGATGACTGGCTCGAAGAGCGTGTGAACGTCAACGGTGGTGCCATCGCGCTTGGTCATCCAATAGGTGCGAGCGGAAACAGGATCGTCGTCACCTTGTTGTACGAGATGAAGAAGCGCGGCGTAGAACTTGGACTCGCAAGTCTGTGTATAGGCGGAGGTATGGGAACAGCCGTAATCATCAAAAACGTTTGAGGAGGTTTCAGTGTATGAAAAACAAAGTCGTCAGTGTTGAGCAAGCGATCGAGATGATACCAGACGGTGCCGTGCTCATGATCGGTGGTTTTCTTGGTGACGGCACGCCTGAACTTCTCGTTGATGGTCTCATCAAGGCTGGCAAGAAGAACTTGACTGTGATAGCTAACGACACGGCCTTTCCTGACAAAGGCATCGGCAAACTCATCGTGAACAAATTGGTCAAGAAAGTGATCGTGTCGCACATCGGTACAAATCCTGAAACTCAGAAACAAATGATCGAGGGCACACTTGAGGTCGAGCTCGTACCACAGGGAACGCTGGCCGAACGCGTCAGAGCTGGCGGTTTTGGTCTCGGTGGTATTCTCACACCCACTGGTGTAGGAACAGTAGTTGAGAACGGGAAACAGAAGATCACGATAAATGGGAAAGAATTCCTTGTCGAAACGGCTTTAAGGGCAGATTTCGCATTGATCAAAGCTAAGAAGGCAGACTTTCTGGGTAATCTGGTCTTCAACTACACAGCGCGCAATTTCAATCCACTCATGGCCTTCGCTGCAAATGTGACGATCGTCGAAGTTGAGGAACTCGTTCCCGTGGGTGGCATTGATCCGAACGAAGTGCACGTGCCGCACGCGGTCGTGGACTACATCGTGAGGGGGAATGCGAAATGATCCAGGATCCCAAGATCGGAAGAACTGTTATAGCGAAGAGAGTAGCACTTGAGCTGAAAGATGGCGATATAGTCAACCTGGGTATAGGCATTCCCACCTTGGTGGCGAACTACATACCGAAGGGTGTTACAGTGTTCTTCCAGTCGGAGAACGGTATCCTCGGCATGGGTCCAGCACCAGAACCCGGGTACGAACATCCCAATTTGACGAACGCTGGTGGAAGTCCCGTGACTTTCCTGCCAGGAGCCGTTGCTTTTGACTCTGCCACTTCCTTTGGACTCATCCGTGGTGGACACGTCGACATAACTGTCCTGGGTGGTCTTCAGGTGGACGAGGAAGGACATCTTGCGAACTGGATGATCCCAGGCAAGCTCATACCTGGTATGGGTGGCGCGATGGACTTAGTCACGGGGGCCAAGAAGGTCATCGTGGCGATGACACACGTGGAAAAAGGTGGAGTCCCCAAGATAGTCAAAAAGTGCACGCTACCTTTGACATCCGTTAGGAGGGTCAATCTCATCGTCACAGACTTGGCAGTCATCGAAGTGACGGAAAAAGGTTTGCTCTTGAAAGAAATTGCTCCAGAGACGACTTTGGACGAAGTGCTCAAGTACACCGCAGCGAGCTTGATCGTTCCGGAGAAGGTTCCCACGATGCCTGTGACCCTGTGAGGATCTTGAAAAAGCCAAAGGCGGGCTTTTGCCCGCCTTTTCACTTGAGTGATGGAAGCATCTTTTTCGAAACGAAAGAAATGTTTCTTTGTGATTCTCGATGTTTTTCAGCACATCTCGCTCTAAATCTGGTTGTGTTTCAGGCTCGACGCTCACTGATTCGTTGTTGAGATCTTTCGGCTGGTTCAGTTCGGATCGCGGAAGAAGATCGATTTTTGTATGATCAGCTGGGAAAAATCAACATTTTGCTCATGTACACCCCAGCAAAGCTCGAAGGCTGGAAGCATAACCGGTGAACTTCAACATTTACCAGGAACCTTTTCAGTTCTCTACTCTACTCGTCAGTTGAAGCGATTCCTCATTACGAACGTTCACGACTTCAATCTATGCTTGAGACCATGAGCTGAACCATGACAGAATAGACCTATCCCAAAGTACGCTCAGCTTTTCCCAGGATCCTGGTGGCGCGCCTTTCCATATATCTATATACGGGCTGAGAAAATTTAGCTTCAGAACAAGTGAAAACATCCGTCTTTTATCGTCTGCAGGCTTTTGAAAACGCTGAGTCGATTTTAGCGGGAACCGATTCAAAGTCAATTCATGAGGCGCTGAAAGCATTGCTCTTTATCATTTACATGTGCATTTGATTCAGTGGCAGTGAGAAACTTGCTCGGTTTATGCATCTTTACAAAAACCAGATTTGGTGGTAAAATTCAGATAAGAAAAGGGAGCTATTCGCTCCCTCGTTGGTGGGCTCGGGAGGCTTCGAACCCCCGACCACCCGGTTATGAGCCGGGCGCTCTACCTACTGAGCTACGAGCCCGTAACCACAGTTCATTATACAGCGAGCCCTTGTTCGTGTCAAGGGCGATGAGGACGGTGATCACCTTGGAAACCAAGACCCTGAAACCCGACCCGATCCAAAGACTCATGAAGCACTATCCTCGTATCGTCGTGATCAAAGCGGCTCTCATGATACTCCAGTCTGGACAGAAAATGAACGAGGAAAACATAGAAAGAGCTCTCAAGCAAATACTCAACGATGACGAAGAGGAAAGCAGGGATTGAATCCCTGCTTTCTTCGTTGTCGCGAAGGGAGGTAGGTGGATGCAGGAAAAACTAGAAAGATTACTGAGTTTCTTGACGAGTAAGGGTGCTCGGTACGCGGATGTCCGTTACGAGGAGCACACGAGGCAAGAGCTTTTCGTTGAGAACGGTGTGCTCAAGAGCTTCACCCACTCCGTCGATGTGGGAACGGGCATAAGGGTTCTGTACGAGAACGGTTGGGGCTTTGCGGCAACCGACGAGCGAGGTGATGCGGCACTCGAACGAACAGCATTGAAGGCTTTGGAGATCGCGATGGCTTCAAACAAGAGGTCGAACAAGGAAGTTCAGTTGTCTTTGGAACCGGCGCACAAGGCCGCGTTCAAATCTTGGGTGATGAAAGATCCCTTCCTGATCAGCGATGATGAAAAGATCGACCTACTCAAAGCGGCGACACTGAAGATGAAAGAGAATTCGAGAGTGGTTCGCGCGACAGGTTCGATGAGTTTCCGAAGGATCGATAAACTTTTTCTGAGCACGGAAGGTTCCGTGATAAACCAAGAAATCTACATCACGGGTGCTGGTATCGAGGCTGACGCACTTGGAGAAGCTGGTTTTCAAAGAAGATCCTACCCAGCGAGCTTTGGGGGCGATCATGCCACGAGAGGTTGGGAATTCATCGAGGAGATGAAGCTGCTCGAGCATGCGCCAAAGGTGGCCGAAGAGGCAGCGATGCTCGTGGACGCACCTGAGATAGAACCTGGTGAGTACGATGTGATCATCTCCGGGAATCAACTTGCATTGCAAATACACGAGTCGTGCGGCCATCCCAGCGAGCTCGATAGGGTGATGGGTTCCGAGTTGAGCTTTGCAGGTGGAAGTTTCCTCACGCTTGATAAGCTTGGAAAGCTCAAGTACGGTAGTGAACATGTCAACATCACCGCGGATGCCACGATTATAGGGGGGCTCGGGAGCTTCGGGTTCGATGATGAAGGTGTGAAAGCACAGAAGAGCTATATCGTGCGAAACGGTTTGTTTGTGGGCTATTTGATGGACAGGCAGACTGCGGCCGAGTTGGGTCTGAGATCCAACGGTGCTGCCAGAGCCGACAGCTGGTCTCACCCACCCATCATAAGGATGACGAACATAAACTTGTTGCCGGGCAACTACACTCTGGAAGAACTCATCGCCGGGGTAGACTATGGTTTCTTGTTGGACACAAACAAGAGTTGGTCGATAGATGATCTCAGATTGAACTTCCAGTTCGCCACCGAGATTGCTTACGAAATAAAGGGTGGCAAACTCACCGGAAAGATCTTCAAGAACCCAGTTTATCACGACATAACACCGAACTTCTGGAACAAGTGTGATGGAATTGCGAACGAGTCCTACTGGCACGTGTGGGGCGTTCCTAACTGTGGAAAGGGTCAACCCATGCAGGTGATGCACGTGGGCCACGGAACATCTCCAGCCAGGTTCAGGAAGGTGAAGGTAGGTGTTAAAAGATGAGGGGTGAAGCGTTCTACAGAAACCTGTTCAGACTCATGAACGAACATTTCATCGGCTTGAAGTTCCTCGCGGTCGTTTGGGAACAGGATCAAGCTCTGACGCGTTTCGCTAACAGCAGGATTCATCAGAACGTGGCAGAGCGCAAAGCTTCCCTTTCAGTGTTGGCCACCAAGGACAACAAGATCGCACTCGCAACGAGCAACGACCTGACCGTTCCGGGTTTGAAAGCCCTGAGGGAAAGACTCGAAACCATGCTCAGGTTTGCAACGCCTCTCGATTACGAGTTCAGGCTTCCAGAAGTTTCCATGGGTTATCCTGTGGAAAACGTGGCCGAATCGCTCAAGAAGGTTTTCGCAGAGCAAAGGGCCATCATCTTTGATCGAATGCTCAAGATTGCGGCGAACGACGTGTTGCTTTTCGGTTATGTGAGCGACAACGTAACCGAGAACGTCGTCATGAGCTCGAACGGCACGTTCTTATACCAATCTTTCGGAGGAGTTTCGTTCAACGTCGTTGCGATGAATGAATCTGCGAGTGGGTACGCGTCTGGAGTAGCGAAGAGTTATGAGGAGTTAAGCGTGGATGAGAAGGTTGAGCGGGCTGTGAGATTTGCGAAGATGTCGAGGAACCCTGTGGAGATAGACCCCGGAAGCTACACCGTCGTACTTGGACCAGAGGCGGTGAGCGATTTGTTCATGTACTTTGGCTGGCTCTGCACCAACGGCTACACGCACGAATTGAAGATAAGTCCTTCTGCGAAATATCTGGGCACCAAGATAGGCCCGAACGAGCTGAATGTCTACGATGATCCCACGCATCCGATGCAGTTGCCCTTCGTGTACGATCTGTGCGGAAAGAAGAGGGAAAAGACGGCGATCATAGAAAATGGCGTGTTCAAGAACGTGTTCTACGCGCACGGAGCGGCACTGAGGTTCAACAAGAAACCCACGGGCCACACGTTCAGCTTGGACGATCTGGACAGCGCCGTACCCGTGAACTTGGTCGTAGATGCTGGAACCATGCCCGTTGAGGAGATGATCAAGGGCACGAAGAGCGGAATCTACGTGAACAGGTTCCACTACATGAACATCGTTGATCCACAAGAAGCCATCTTCACAGGCATGACGCGGGATGGAACCTTCATCATAGAAAACGGACAGCTCACTAAAGCTTTGAAAAACATGAGGTTCAACGTCAAGTTCTTCGAGTTCACTCAAAACATTGAAGCGATATCCAAAGAGGTCGAGTCAGTCGCTTCGGAATATTTCCCTCAAGTCGCACCGTACATGAAGGTTCAGTCGTTCAATTTCACTTCGAAGACGGCGTGAGATTGTGAAATATGTGGTCGAAGGGTCTTGAAAAGGGCTTTCAATGATGGTATGATTTTTAACGTGGTCGGGGCGTAGCGCAGACGGCAAGCGCGCCTGCCTTGGGAGCAGGAGGTCGCTGGTTCAAGTCCAGTCGCCCCGACCAATTTTATGCGAAGTTTGTCTTCAACTCGACCTTCGTCGCGAGTACTTCGTCGACATTCAACTTCAGATTCTCGAACTCCACATCTTTCAAAAAAGCGCAAAAGATTCTCCTGTACTCTTCGTTAGAGAACATACCACCAAAGCCAAGCACTCTGTCTGCATTCGTTACGGCGAGCACTTGACGAACTCTGTCAGTGAAGAGTTTCAGTTCCCTCTTCATTATTCTCCTCACCAGTTCCGTGTTCGGCATTACCTTAGCGAAAGAAGCGATTCTCTCTTTGAAATCACCTAATCTTTGCAAGTTGGCAAGCTGTTCGAGCTTGTCAAAACCATAGTAGTTCAACAGCTCGTGGAAAACTGGATCATGTCCCGCAAGCCCATCCACGTGTAACAGCGCCTCGATTATGATGCTTCTCACAATGCTGAACGCACTCGCCTCGTCGTCGAACAAATGGCCCCAACCACCCGCACGAACGAACTTACCGTTTTGGTCAACACCTACCACTATGGAACCAGTACCTGCGATCGCCACTGCCAAAGGCTTTCCTTCGTAGCAACAAGCGATCAGTGCCTCGGCATCGGACAAAATCACGCGAGACGATCTTGGGAAGAGCTTTTCAAGGACAGTTGCCAAGACCTCCTTTCGCTGAGGATCACCCGCACCCGAGAATGCTGCCCTCACCTCGTCCACTGGTCCAGACCAACTTCTCACTTCTCTGATCGTTCTTTCAAGCTCCTCAACGCTCACCGCGCTTATGTTGACACCCTTTTCGAAGACCTTTCTCTTAATAACTTGACCATCCTTTGCTACTGTGGCTTTGAGGCTCGTTCCACCGCCGTCCAGTCCGAGTATCAACATTCGTGCACCTCCTTTGCAAGAGCTCCACTTGCGAGTATAATATGAAATGGAGGCGTGTCCGAACTGGCTAAGGAGCCGGTCTTGAAAATCGGTGGGGGTGAAGCCCCCTTGTGGGTTCGAGTCCCACCGCCTCCGCCAGCTTTCAATACACCAATTGGGAGGTCTGCGTATGCCACTCGTCAGCTCGAAAGGAATGTTCGAAAAGGCTTACGGTAAGTACGCCATAGGGGCCTTCAACGTCAACAACATGGAGATCCTTCAAGGTGTCATCGACGCAGCGAAAGAGGAAAAAGCACCCGTGATACTGCAAATCTCTGCGGGTGCACGCAAGTATGCCAAGCAGGTTTATTTGACCAAGCTGATTCAGGCTGCCTTGGAAGATGCTCCGGACATTCCCATATGCGTTCATCTGGACCATGGTGATTCCTTCGAACTCTGTAAGGCTGTCATCGACACAGGCTTTTTCACTTCGGTCATGATCGACGGTTCGCACCTTCCTTTCGAAGAAAACGTTAAACTCACAAAGCAGGTTGTCGATTACGCACACCCACGTGGCGTCGTGGTGGAAGGAGAACTCGGAAGGCTTGTGGGAATCGAGGAGCAC
>JAPYWY010000033.1 GCA_028276125.1 Pseudothermotoga sp. | reverse complement strand
GATTATCCGGTTTCTGAGCAACAGACGAGTGATGGTGGATTCATCGTCGTGGGGATGACGAAATCCTTTGGAGCGGGTGAATGGGATGCTTACATCGTCAAACTTGATGTGAACGGCAAAAAGTTGTGGGAAAAGACTTTCGGAGGAAACAAGGACGATCTGTTTCTGTTGAGCAGACAAAAGATGGTAAGTATGTCTTTGCAGGATGGACACAATCCTTTGGCATGGGACGAATGGATGTTTACATCATAAAAACGGGTGCGGATGGGAACGCAGGACCGTATCCGAAATAAAGGAAGGCAGATCCTTGAGGAACGAATTGGGGCATCCTAAACAATCTGAGGAATCACTTCCAATGAGATTCCTTCGAGACGGAGTCAGCAATGAATGGTGTTAGAAACCGTTTAAGGGGGGCGATAGTATGAAGAGGGCATTTTTCGTGGCGTTGGCAATCTCACTCTCGATTCTGGAATCACAGTTTCATCGATCTTAAAAGCCCACGCGACGACAGTGTCGCGGGCATCAGCACGTGTGAGCATTACAGATGCACAACTTTGCATTGTGCGTATGAAGCTAGCCCGGCTGGTCTTACCTGGTTCCAGTTCAAGGGCACAGCGCGTCTAATGATCCTTCATCGCCTCGCTGATGATACCCACCAGAGCCATGGTTCCAAACAAACAGATCATCAAAGCCAGCCAAGCCATCCATGCTTTCACCTCCCAAGTCGAACTACAAAGTTGTGAGAAATGTTCAGTTGAACCCAACCAGGATGCTTCTGATTTCAACAGGATATGAATGGTGAGTAGTGAGTTTGCTCCCCCGCGAGAGATACAATCTAAGAAAACGAGAGGGGACATCGAACGCAGATGGTAAAGCTCAAAATCAAGCTTTTGCTACCCTAGAGAAGCAAGTGCTCTGAAGATCTATCGGGTGGATCATTCGACTTCAACCAAGCTACACGTGCCAGAATACAGCGATGCTCAGCATGAACAGCTAAGAGAATTGAAACTGGTTCGTACCAAGGAGATAGGCACCAGTGTGCTTGCAAGTGAGCTCAAACTCGATGGCCAGGTTATACTGAAGAGATGTTGCAAAACATGTACGACTTGGAACGGTATTTTGAGGTTAAAGCTCGCGAGCCGGTGTTAGCCTATCTGGTCTGCGGGGCTGCAACCGATGCATTGAGTGCTCATCCATAAGCTCAGCTGACTGGCTTTCTGTCGTTCAGAATCAAAGAGCAACTGGCTCATAAAAACGGTTCATCATGCTGAGCTACACACTGGATGGGAAAGAGTATGCGACTGTGTACAGAGTAATGTACTTCTCAAGCAGGGCTCAATTTGAAGAACCATACTTGAAAGACGAATCAACCAAGTGCGCGTGGAAACTTGCACATCTCATAACCGATGAGTTGCTACAGCGAGATGATCTGCCACTCGTGGAGAACAAGCAAGGAACGTGCTTTCTGTGGTCCGACAAATCAGACGAGCAGTTGTATCTGTTGCCCAACGACTCGGTGACAACAGCTGATATCAAGACAATGATCAGTGCTGAGTAAAACTTGCTCAGACTATTGACGCTGCGAATAAGATAGCAGGCAACAACTCTTCCATAGTTTCACTCGTTTGATGGACAGTATCACGAGCCAGCCGAAGGTTCTTGAACTTCTCTTACAACCGTTCTCATTCCTCCTCATCTGTTCCTCTTGCTCCTTGAGTTCCTATGGTCTTTCTGGGCAATAGTCGTACGACGATTGGCCTGAAGATCGTCGGTGGTGTGTGGCCAAGTTTTTGAAAAACATTTCATGCCGTGCACCGAGCTCAGCTTGGATTGAGAAACGCATTCGATCGGACCCGCAACAAAAAAGTGAGCGTTCTATCAGTAAGACAAGCCCTTTCCATCCCTTTCAGGAAAGACCCCCGTTTGGTCATGCTCAGGTGTGAGAGGTGTTGACGTCAGGGGGGTGTGTCGTGTTATGATACGGATGTACGGACAACCATATGTAAGGAGGACAGTACCATGAGAAGAATAGGAGACTTCCTGTCGAAGAAATTCTCCGCCGCCATACACTGCGAAGAAAAAAACGGTGCGCTGTTTCTGTACGGTAAGGTCAAAAGCTGGGATCAAGTTGTGAAGATAGGAAAGTTCGCAACGAGATTTGGCTTCAGGGGTGTTGTGAACAAGATCGAGTGTGAAGAGGCTAAACCATCCGTTCCAAAAGTTCCACTGGTTCGAGACGCGAGCCTTCATGGAAGAAAAGTGGACGTTTTAATCATCGGCGCAGGTGTGATAGGCTGTGCGATCGCGCGGGAGTTAAGCAGGTGGAAACTGAACATCTTGGTTGTTGACAAAGAATCAGATGTTGCCATGCACCAAAGTTCTCACAACGCTGGCATGATGCATCCACCCATCGCACCGCATCCAAAGAGTAAGAAGGCTCATTACAACAGGAAAGGTTTGGACATGGTAGAGACGCTCTCACGTGAGCTCGACTTTCCTTTCGAGAGAAACGGTATGACGATTCTTTTTCCAAGTGTTTGGTACATCTTCTCGCTACCTTTCGTGAAAGTGAGGGAGATTCAAAACAGAGTCAAAGACGCGGAGATTTTGAACGCCTCGAAGTTCTTGAAGATCGAGCCGAACGTGAAAAAGAACTTTTCTTGGGCGTACGTGATATGGGAAGCGGGTGTCGTGGATCCGTTCCAAATGACTTTGGCTTTCGCCGAGAACGCGGTGCAGAACGGTGCCGAGTTTCGCTTCAACACCTTCGTCGAAGGATTCACAGTCGAGAACGACAGGATCGAAGCGGTGATCACGAACAGGGGAACGATCTTTCCAAAAGTCGTCGTCAACGCCGCGGGTGTTTGGGCAGATCGAATTGCATCTCTTGCCAACGACGAATTTTTCACGATTCATCCGAGAAAAGGTGAGATGGCGATAATCGACAAAAAGAAGTCCAACCTGTCCAGATTGACTCTCTCGAAAGTTTCTCTCAAACAACTCGGTTCGATCACAAAGGGTGGAGGATTGATCCCGACGGTTCATGGAAATCTTCTTCTTGGACCGACCGCGGTGGAGATTCCAGAGAGAGAAGACTACAGCACGACTGAAGAAGGTTTGGACGAACTTTTCAAAAAGCACGCAAGCTTAGTTGAAGGTCTCAGCAGGAAGGATGTGATCAACTACTTCGCTGGAACGAGGGCAGCAACGTATGAAGAAGACTTCATCGTTGAACCTTCTCAGAAGATCCATAACCTGATTCACGCTGCGGGAATCCAGTCACCGGGACTTACCAGTGCGCCCGCCATAGCGGAGGATATCGCAACGATGTGCATAGAAAAACTACAAAAAGAGAGGAAGATCGTTCCCAACGAAAAATTCTGTCCTGTCAGAAAGAAGGATCCAGATTTCAAGAAGCTCTCTCTGGAAGAAAAACAAAGGATCATAGCGAAAAATCCAAACTATGGCATCGTGATCTGCAGGTGTGAGACTGTGACCAAGGGCGAAGTCCTTCAAGCGCTCCATGGAAACGTACCGGCCACCACACTCGATGGGATCAAATGGAGAACGCGCTGCGGGATGGGAAGATGTCAGGGCGGTTTCTGCACGCCGTTTTTGGTCGAGTTAATGCAAGAGGTTGGAATCGATCCACTCACCATAACGAAGAAAGGTCCTGGTTCAGAGCTCTTCGTTTCGAGGACCAGGCTGGGAGGAGACGAACATGTATGACGTTGCGGTGATAGGCGCTGGACCTGCCGGTTTGGCTGCGGCCATTTCGGCTTACAAGAACGGTTCGTCCGTGGTGATCATCGAAAGGGAGCCAGAGCTTGGAGGAATACTGAAACAGTGTATCCACGATGGGTTCGGGATTCTTCATTTCAGAAAGAGGCTCACAGGTCCAGAGTATGCAGAACTTTTCATCGAAGAGCTTTTGAAGACGGACGTGAGTGTACTTACCAGTACCTTTCTTTTGGACGTTCAGAAAGAACAAGACCTTTTCAATTTGACACTTCAGAACGCGAAGGGCATCTTTTCGATCCAATCCAAAGCCATCGTGCTCGCCACAGGTTGCAGAGAGAGAACTTCCAGACAGATCTTCATCCACGGCGATCGGCCCGCCGGGATCATGACCGCAGGAACGGCACAGAGGTTTGTGAACATGGTGGGTCTGTTGCCATTCAGACGGTGTGTCGTTTTAGGCAGTGGGGACATCGGTTTGATCATGGCTCGCAGACTCACCATCGAGGGTGCCAAGGTGATCGGAGTCTACGAGATAAAACCCGAGCCGGCGGGACTTTTGAGGAACGTTTCGCAATGCCTGCACGATTTCAAGATCCCCTTGTATCTCTCACACACCGTCAGCAAAGTTTTTGGAAGAAATCGTGTCGAGAAGGTCGAAGTGGTGAAGGTCGATCGAAACCTTTCGTTTGTTCCAGAAAGCGAAAGAACGATCGAATGTGACGGGCTCTTGCTCGCCGTCGGTTTGATTCCCGAGAACGAATTGGCAGAAAGGCTCTCGCTTCAAATCGATCAAGTCACGAACGGTCCTTTCGTGGATCAGTACTTCATGGGGAGCATGGAAGGCGTCTTCAGCTGTGGAAACTCTTTGCACGTGCACGATCTGGTGGATTACGTCACATGGACTGGTTTTGAGGCTGGAAGATGCGCCAGTGAATACGCGAAGGACAAACTGAAAGTGCAAAAGAGAGTTCCACTGAAATTCGATTCATCATTGCAGTACTGCGTGCCACAATTGTTGAGTTTTCCTCTGACTGGAAAGGTGAGAATCTATTTCAGGACCAAGTCGAAACTTGTGAACGCACAGATCGCAGTCTCTCAAGCAGGACAAGAGCTTGTTTCGAAGAACTTCAAGATCTTGAGACCACAACAGATAGAGTTCATCGATGTACCGCCGAAGTTCGAGAACGAACCTTTGGAAATCTCACTCAAGCGAGTTTCTTCTCATGAACAGGATCAACCCTTCAAGAGTTTGGTGTGCATCGTGTGTCCAAAAGGTTGTGAGATAGAACTGTACGGGAGCGCTTCGAATCCAACCTTCGAAGGTTATAGTTGTGAAAGAGGGCTCGAATTTGCAAAACAAGACATCATCAATCCAAAGAGAGTTCTGTGCACGACCGTTCTGACAAAAGACTCAAGACTTCTTCCCGTCAGAACCGACAGAGAGATCCCACTCGAAAGTTTCGAGAGAGTCATGAACAGAGTGAAGAACATCGTGGTAAAGAAACCCGTACGCCGTGGGGAAGTGATCGTGGAAAACATAGAGAACACGAACGTCAATCTCGTTGCCACTGCAACTCTGTACAATCCTTCTGGGGGGAGGACGAATGTCGAAGCTCGTCTTGAGCGTTGATTGTGGCACGCAGAGTTTGAAGGCTCTCGCATTCGATGAGAATGGAAATCTCATCGACATGTGCAAAGTGGAATATCCTCAAACCTACGTTTCACCCAGACCCGGTTGGGCTGAACAGGACCTCCAAGTTTACGAATCAGCGCTCTCAAAGGCGTGTAAAACGCTGTTCGAGAAGGGCAAGGTAAAACCAGAAGAAGTACTCGCGATCAGTGTGACGAGTCAGCGGGACACGTGCGTGTTTCTGGCAAGAGATGGAAGGCCATTGAAGAGAGCGATCCTTTGGCTCGATCAGAGGATGGCCCAGCACGATGCGAAGCTTCCTTTACACTTCAAGATTGGTTTCAAGATCGTGGGCATGGACAGAGCCGCGGTGATCTCAGCAAAGAAGTGCAAGGCGAACTGGGTGAGACAGAACGAGCCAGAGATCTGGAAGGAAACTCACAAGTTCTTGCTCCTTTCTGGCTGGTTCAACCATCTTTTGACTGGAAAGTTCGTCGATTCGATCGCGAGCCAGATAGGTCACATTCCCTTCAACTACAAAAAGCAAACCTGGGCAGATCCAAAGAAGGACTTTCATCCGTACCTCTTCCCGATAGACAAAAACAAACTTCCAGAATTGGTCCCACCAGGAACGGTCTTGGGAGGTCTAACGAGCCAAGCTTCGAAACTCACTGGTTTGAAACAAGGAACATTAGTGGTCGCATCGGGGTCGGACAAGGGTTGCGAAACGTTGGGAGCTGGATGCATCGAAGAATCTATGGCCTGCGCCAGCTTGGGCACGACGACCACGCTGCAGATAACAAGCGAAAAATACCTCGAACCGATCAAGTTCATGCCATCGTATCCAGCGGTGATACCGGGCAAGTTCAACCCGGAGGTGGAGATATTCAGAGGTTTTTGGATGGTGACATGGTTCAAAGAACAGTTCGCGGCGGTTGAATCTCAGATCGCACGCGAACGGAACGTTTCGACAGAAGAAGTGCTCGAAGAACTGTTGCTTCAGACCGAACCGGGTAGCTTCGGTTTGGTTCTGCAGCCCTACTGGGGTGCTGGGTTGAAGCAGCCAGAGGCGCGCGGTGCCATCGTGGGTTTTGGAGACGTTCACAACCGCGCATACCTTTACAGGGCAATCATAGAAGGTCTGGCGTACGCGTTGAGAGATGCGGCGGAGAAGATGGAGAAAGTTTCCAAAACCACTATAGAAAAGGTCGTGGCGACTGGTGGAGGCTCGCGATCCAACATGGTTTGTCAAATTCTGAGCGACGTGTTGAACAAGAAGGTTTTGAGAACGCACGTGTACGAAGCTGCAGGTTTGGGATCTGCGATCGTCAGTTTCTGTGGCCTTGGGTTTTACAAAAGTTTCGAAGAAGCAGTCGGGAAGATGGTCAGATACGTCCACGAGTGCGATCCCAATCCAGAAAGGGCTTCACTCTATCAGAAGCTGTACCAAAGTGTTTACAGAAGACTCTATCCGAGACTCAGACCTCTCTACAGAGCAATGCAGAAGATAACGAACTATCCAGAGATGTGAGGTGAGATGGATGAGTTGTCCGAAATGGGTCGAACAGGTCGCACCGGAAAAAAGCTACAGATCGATCTTTCGCTGGGGTGATCCGAACTACTTCAAACATCCGAACGAAAGACTGTGCAAACTCATGAGACAGGTTTTCGAACTGAGCGAAGAAGATCTCAAGAGTCCTAAGAACACTGGTTTTGAAATCGTGGATGTGGAAGTCCCGATAAGGCTCGAATCGAAACACATAGAAGCGTTTCAAAGAATGGTTGGTCCAGAGAACATCGCACTCGACACCTACAGCAGAATCAAAGCGAGTTACGGAAAGACTCAGTACGACGTGCTCAGACTTAGGCACAAGATCGTCGAAAACTTGCCAGACCTTGTGATCTATCCGAGGGACAAAAGAGATGTTGTCGAGATCGTGAGATATTGCAATCAGCACAAAATCCCCATCTATCCCCGTGGTGGAGGTTCAGGTGTGACGAGGGGAACAGAATGTGTCTGTGGTGGTGTGAGTTTGGATCTGACCAAACACATGAATAGGATTTTGAAGCTCAACGAGACCAACTGCACTGTGACCGTGGAGCCTGGCATTTACGGACCTGCGCTCGAAGAAAAACTCAACAACGCACCAAAATACTTCGGTGCAAAACATCGTTACACGTGTGGACATCTACCACAATCGTTCGAGTATTCCACCGTGGGTGGCTGGGTCGTGACGCGAGGCGCTGGTCAGAACTCGACGTATTATGGCAAGATAGAAGATCTCGTGGTTTGTCAGGAGTACGTCACACCAGTTGGAGAAATAAAAACCAAGGAATATCCACGCGCGGCGATTGGACCTTCGATCGATCAGATCATGATCGGAAGCGAGGGAACCTTTGGTGTCCTCGTTTCTGTCACGCTGAAGATCTTTCGCTATATGCCTGGGAACGATCAGTACTTCAGTTTCGTTTTCAAAGATTTTCACAGTGCGATCGAAGCGTGCAGAGAGATCATGCAATCGAACTTCGGTTTTCCCGCCGTGATGAGACTTTCAGACCCAGAAGAAACGTCCGTTGCCTTCAAACTCTACGGCGTTGAGGGTACTGTGATCGACAAGTTCGTCACTGCCATGGGCTACAGACCGATGGAAAGATGCCTTCTGCTCGGCATCGCACAGGGCGAAGAGCACTTCGCGAAAAATGTGAAGAAGAACATAAAAAAGATCGCAAGGGCTTACAAGGCACTTCACACCACAGGTTACGTGGCAAAAGCTTGGGAAAAGGGCAGGTTCACAGATCCATACCTGAGGGACGATCTGAACGACTTTGGAATAATCATCGACACGCTCGAGTGTGCGATGGCCTGGGACCAGCTCGAGTACGTTTGGAAAACCGTCAGAGAAGTTTGTAAAGCACGTCCGAAGACGATCGTGATGAGCCACTGCTCACACTTCTATCCACAGGGTACGAATCTGTATTTCATATTCATAGGCAAGTTCGAAAGTATCGAAGAGTTCGTGGATTATCAGGCCAAGATCGTGGACAAGATCGTCGAAAGTGGAGCTTCGCTCAGTCATCACCATGGAGTTGGAAGGTTGTTCGCACCGTGGTTTGAGAGATGCATCGGTAAAAACCAGCTGGAGGTCATCAGGGCGCTGAAACGCCATTTCGATCCGAACAACATAATGAACCCCGGTGGCACGCTGGCGCTGGACTTGGACGATGTCAATCGCGTGGTAAAATGAACTCGGGTGAAACGTTTGCTCGACAAGAGTAGTGCTGTACCGCTCTACGCACAGCTTGCAGAAAAGCTCAAAGAGAAGATACTGAAAGGCGAATGGAAAGACGGAGAAAAGATTCCCCCAGAACTTGAGCTCATGGAGAAATACGGTGTGAGCAGGGCGACGGTGAGGGCAGCCATAGACGCGCTCGTCGCTGAAGGTTTCTTGGTGAAGCGTCACGGTATTGGCACTTTCGTCAGGAAGTTCAGACCCACCTTCAGCTTCGAACCGCTCATAAGCCTCAACTACGCGCTCGAAACCTTTGGTTTTGTGAGCAAGAACGTCGTGCTGAAGAAAGGCTACGTCAAGCTCAACAAAGATCTTTCGTGCGATGCGAGATGGAAAGACGTTCAAGAGTGTTTCTTGGTGAAGCGCCTCAGGTACGTGGACGAATTTCCCATCGTGGTGGAAGAGTCGTACTTTCATCCAGAGGTTGCGAAATCGATCGAGAACGAGGATCTGACCAAGTCTTTGGCGAAGGTGTTCTTCGAGAGTGTGAAAGATGTGGAGATCGCGAGGATAGAGCAGATCATAGAACCATGTACACAAAAAGAGGCAGAAAGCCACGTTCAAGGTTTGATCGACGCCGACGCGTTCTTGAAGATGTCACGTTGGATCTACGTCAAAGATCACGTAGAACCTGTTTACTATTTACTTCTCTTCATGCGTGCTGATCTGAACAGGCTCAGAGGATGAGTGAGTGGGGGGTCGATGATGAAACTCTTCTCTTTCTTGGGTGATAGATACCACGACAAAAGGTCCTTTTTCGACATGCTGTGCGAAGCTTTGAAAAAACAGTTTGGTTCGTTCCAAGTCGAAGAGGGACAAAACTTAGAGGAAACTTTGAGAGAAAATCCAGACTCGATCGTCATCGCCAGATGGGGTTTGAGCGAGAGTGGGACTTTTTGGCTGGATGAAGGCTTGCTTCAGCTTTTGACGCGTTGGCTGAAAGACGGTGGAAAACTTTTCGTGTGGCACTCAGGCCTTGCGAGATATCCTCAATCTTACGCAGAACTCGTGGGAGGAAGGTTCATCTTTCATCCAGAAAGAACTTCGGTGAGGTATTTCACCGAGGATGGATTCTCTTTCGAAATCTTCGACGAACATTACTTCGTCGAACTGAGGGGAAACGTTGAAGTTTTCCTCTGGTCTGAGTCGAGCTTCGGTCGATCCACCGCTGGTTGGAAGAAAAGTGTTGGAAATGGAAAGATCTTGGCGTTAACACCTGCACACGACGAAGAAGGATTGAAAAACGAGAAGTTCAGACAGTTGCTCGAGAGAAGTCTATCTTGGTTATTCCGTTGAAAATTTCAGGAAGTGATCATGGTGAGAGAGCTTTATTTGCTGAACTTTGGACTTGGTAGTCTACCTTTGTTATCAGATGCGGAGACGCGTTCCATATCCGCGGAGAATCCCTCAGGTGAAAAGGGTGGTGGG
>JAPYWY010000032.1 GCA_028276125.1 Pseudothermotoga sp. | reverse complement strand
ATGGTGTGACGCTTCGACATCGATGCCCATCGTCCTGAGCGCCACAGCTGCTTCGCTTCTCAAAGATTCGACTTGGTTCAGCGGTAACAAGTCGAAATAGCTTCCTCGATCGAGCGTCTCCGCAATCGGAAAACCTCTCGAATCTCTCGGTACAACGAAGAATTCAAGTTCAGGACCGGCGTAGGCCACAAAGCCCATCTTCTTTGCCTTTTCGACGACGAGTTTCAGTCTGTATCGCGGGTCTCCCTCGAATGGTGTTCCATCAGGCTTGTACACATCGCAGATCATCCTCGCACTCTTGATACCATCGATTGTCCACGGCAAGATAGCGAAAGTTTCTGGATCCGGCCTGAGGTACATGTCCGATTCTTCGATTCTCACGAAGCCTTCGATGGATGAACCGTCGAACATGATGCCCCTTTCAAAGGCTCTGGATAGCTCTTGAGTGGGTATCTCCACATTCTTGATGTTCCCGTTGATGTCCGAGAACTGCAACCTCACGAACTGAACATTTTCCTCCTCCACGAGCTTCAAAACATCCTCCGCTTTCATTCCGACTCCCCCTTCGCAATTTTTATATGGATGTACTTTAACACGGGGAATTTTGCGTGCGAGTTAAGGGAAATTAAGTGGAAGAAACAACTCGGTTCATCTTCCTCAGAACGGCGGAGAAACGCTGTGAATCTCTTTCAACTATCTTTGCAAGCAGTTCTTCAGTGAGCATTTCCAGAACGGGCTTGAACGTGAGCCTGTGAAAACTCGTCGGGCCATAACGACGGAGGTTTTCCAGATGCTCTTTGGTTGGATAACCTTTGTGCCTGTGGAAACCGTAGTTGGGATATCGCTCATGGAGCTCTTCCATGAGGTGGTCTCGCGTCACTTTCGCAACTATCGATGCCGCAGCGATGGAAGCACTCTTCATATCGCCTTTTACTATGCACGTACCCTGTTGAGAAAGTTTCAGTGACTTTCCATCGACCAAAACGAAAGCATTGGGATAGTGAAGATTCTCGAGTGCACGATTCATGGCGATCTTCGTCGCGTTCAAGATATTGTAGAGGTCTATCTCTTCTTCGGATGCTATTCCCACTCCAACCTTCGCACACTTTTGTATCTCCCCGAAGAGACGCTCTCTCTGGTGTGCACTCAGTTGTTTCGAATCGTACACATCCAGTGGCTCGAACAATACAACCGCGGCGGCGACCACGGGTCCCGCTATGCAACCTCTCCCAGCCTCGTCGACTCCTATGATGGTGCCAAAACTCGATCTGTAAAATTCGTCAAAAAGGAACAGCTCTCTTCTCATCAAGGATCTATATTACTACATCAATCATCTTGTGCGAGGTTCCAGCACGAATTTTCAAAGATCTGTACAACAAAGGTGCCATTTCAAAGGTCTCGTGAACAACGCACTGCGTCGTCGAATATCTTGAGGATCAATTCCTCGTAACTCAGCTTTGCTGCTTCAGCCATTTTGACTATGTCGGAATAGTTTGGAGTGAGCATTGGAAGCGAGTTCACATCGAGGAAATAGACTTCGTTCCCCCTCACGCGAAGATCCATGCGAGTGTAGTTTCTCAAGTTCAAAGCCTTGAAAGCCATTCGTGCGTAATGCTCTATCTTTCTTCTCAGATCTTCATCGATGCGAGCAGGACAAAAGTAACGCGTCTGCTCACCATAGTAATGTTTCACCCTGTAGGAGTAAAACCGCTCAAGTCCATCGGGCAAGGCGGAGAAATCTATCTCGAGTATGGGCAACACTTCCCCTGCGACGATACCCACACTGAGTTCTTTTCCCTCTATGAACTCTTCCACCAAAGCTGGTTCTTTGAACTCTTCGTGCACCCTCTTCACAGCTCTTTTGAGTGCTTCCACACTTTCGACCACCGAATCGGCGCCGATTCCCTTCGCACTACCCTGTCTCGAAGGTTTCACTATGGCGGGACGAAAATCCAGAGTTTGTGGATCTTCACCCACCGGTACGACGGAAAAATTCGGCGTTGGTATTCCGTAATGCTGAAGAAGGATCTTGGTCAAGATCTTGTCGGTGCAAAGAGCGTGTGCGAGTGCAGAAGAACCCGTATAGGGTATTCTCAGAACGTCGAGTATCGCAGGAACGTGCATTTGAAGGTGTGCAGTCGACAGATTGAAGACCGCATCGAAGGTCTTGACGCGCTCAATGAAGTCATTGCCAAATGGAAGCTTTTCAACGTCGTGATGTTTCGACAAAGCCTCACACACGCTGTCGATCATTTTGACACGTGATTCGTCGAGGTTTTCAAGATCGTAGACGACGGCAACTTTCATTCATGTGACCTCCCCAGAATTTTTGCAAGTCTTTCCTTCTCACTCATTACTCTTCCGTTTTCATCAACGCACCTGCATTGTCCGTCTATTATCGCGGTTCTGACCTGGCTTTTCGCCACGGAGAAACCTTTGAGTGCCGGAGCGTCCAGTATTCCAATCTTAACGGCTTCAAAGAGTATCTCTGGATTGAGTAACTCTTCATCGGAGCCACCGAGTGACTTGATGGCATCGATTATCTGCAAAGCTTCTTCTTTGATCCGCTCCTTCTCGCTTCGAACCCATGGATCCGCCAAAGGATCTGAGACACCACGCAGTGCGACGTTTATGGCCCTTCTGGCAATCTTGACGCTCTCTATGATCTCCCTTGCCGTGGCTCTCTTCTCAGATTCACAATAGGCAACGACGTGGACTATGTGCGGCTCGAGCGCCATGCCGTAGAACATGGAGACGCCTATCTGTCCCTTTGCCGCATCGAGGTCTGCTGGCATAGACATCAGACCCGTTCTTATCATTCGATAAGTTTTGAAATTTTCATCTGCGAGGCTTTCGACGAGTTCCCTTTTCGCCATCATCTTGGCGATGTCACCTTTTGGTGACAAACCCACGGGTGTTTCCAGCATGAACTGTTGCACGTACTCCTTCACACCGAGCTTCTTGGCCGCGAAGGTGGCGAGGTACGCCGCGGCAACTTCCACAGCATCGTGTGCTAATCTCAAAGCCCACTGGTGAGAGTCGGTCACCTCAACTGGCACATCGTTCTCGCCGTTCCAGCGTATCGCCTCCATGTTCTCCTTAATCGCTTCGAGCAAAGGTCTGTCGGAGCGCCTGTCGAGGTCGCTGTACCACATGAGCGGTATCGCCGCCCACGCGTTGTTAAGTGTCTCTTTCAGCAGTCTTGAAAACTCCACCATGTGTCTCGTGCCCGCGTAGCACCTGACGAGCGGATAATTTCCTCTTCTGCTGGCCTCGTACAACCTCACGAAGTCTTCTCTTGTTCTTATCGGTGCTCCACCAGCGCCATCCTGCTTTGGATCCATCTTTTCTGGCTCGAAAAAGAACTGCTGACAGTTCTGATCCGGTGCGATGGATATCACGTCCAGCAATTGAGAATCTGCCATTTTTTCGATCTCTTTTATGGTTTCTTCGAGCGTTTGTAACCCTATGTGATGTCGTATGAGAGGAAAAGGGCTTTTGAATTTTATTCTTTCACCCAGCCTCTGCGGGTAAATCTCCATTTTTTGTAATTTCCTCGCCTCTCCTCTCAAGAACATGACGATTTCATCCATCTCTTCGGTCCCATCGAAGGCCTTGCTTATAAAATTGAATGTTCTTGCGACACTGGCCGTCTCCACCGTGCCGCCAAAGATGTATGTCTTGTTCAGAAGACCACGTTCCTTCAACAGATGTTCCAAGGTTTGCAGAAGATTTCTCAGTGCTTCCGCACCGAGTCTGTAACTCATCGCAACGACATCAGGATTGTGTCTCTCTATCTCATCCGCGAGTTTCTCTACCGGTACGGCGGAACCTATGTACAGCGTCTCGTAACCGTTCTGTCTCGCCAAGTTGAGAAAATTGAGCAAACCAACGTTGTGAACACAGCTTCCTATGGAGGCACCTATCATCTTCATTGCCATCCCTCCTCCATGATGCGCTTGACCTCCTCGAGGGTTTTCCCTTTGAGATGAAGTCTTTCAAAGTTCCTACCCTCTTTGAAGAAGTCAACGCCCATCATGATCGAGGCGAGTTTGACGATGGCATCGATCGTGGGTGTTTTTACTTTAACCAACTTTCCGAAGGCTGATATGGGCACCAAACTTGTGGGCACGTCTTCCAAGATGTATCTGTTTTCGAGGCTCGTGGGCGCCTGTATGCCCCTGTAACCTTCGTTGTTGTGTATCGCATCGTACAGATCCTTTCCCTTCACATCGTACGCGTAGGATAACCACTGCACGGCCGTCATGGGTTCGATCCCGAACTTCCTCGCGACTGCACACCTCTCTTTGTCTATTGCTTCCAGCACCTTTGCCACGGACGGACTTATGCCCTCGAAGTAGAACTCAAACTTTCCGAACGTCGTTTCCACCCAGCCAGCGTTCAAGACAATCGTGGCGGGATGAAAAACCGCACCTATGTTGTTGAAACTCGTGTAAAGCGTGTTCGGTGCGAGTTCAAACTCGGGCATGACCTTCAGAAGGGTTTCTTCCAGGTCTTTGTTTCTCGCCGCAGGGAGAGCCGCAACTGGCACGGCGTTCTTGATTCTGAAGATTCGTACCACGCCAGGGTTCGACATGCGTGATGCGAAGACGAACGTTTGTGCCTCAGCGATGACAACGTCTTTCTGCACACCCTTTTCCTTCAACACGTTGGCGAACTCCAAAGCTCCCGCCGTTCTTCCGGGATTGAGCACGATGATCTGTCCATCTTCGAGCAGTGAAGCAAGCTTTTCGGCCACTTCGCGGTGTGCGTTGGCCGGAACGACCACCATGAGAAGTTTTCTACCTTTGATCGCTTCTGAAATGTCCGTCGTCGCGAAAGAAATCTGCGTCGTCGCGTTGACTTCACCCTCGAGCTTGATCTTTCTCGTCTTCAAAATGGGTGCGATCCTTTTTTCAGATCTGTTGTACAGTGAGACGTCGTATCCTTTCAAGGCCAAATAACCCGCAAGAGCTTGACCACCATTGCCTGCGCCAATTACGCATATTTTCACATACATCACCTCCGTGTCGGAACTATTGCACTCTTAACACATGTTACGGTCCGATTCAAGATGTGGAGGATATCAATCAAAGTTACTTATAAATTTCTTACAGTTCATCTGGTATAATCACTCCTGGTGAAAAAACTTTGCTGTCCGTGGTTGCGGTTCCGATCGTCTTCATCTTCGATGAACCGTATGTGATCTTCATACGCAGAGCTCGGCATTTACTCAGACACGCGAATCAAGTTGCCTTTCCGGGAGGCGTAGTCGAAGATGGTGAAACGCTCGCAGAAGCTATGTTTCGGGAGCTCGAAGAAGAAATTGGCGTGGCAAAAGATCGCTGCCGCTTACTTGGTACGTTGTCTTCGACCGTGACGGGAAAGTCAAACCTCTTCGTTCAAGCGTTCCTCGTTCAAATTGACCGGCCGCATTTCAGACTTAACAAATCTGAGGTGCAGGATCTTTACCTCGTCAGTTTATCGTCGTTCGATAGAATTTCGTGCGATGAGATCGTGCTTCCAAGTGGTGGCAGAACGTGTAGATTTGTCATCGATGGGATCGTGATATGGGGTGCGACTGCAAGGATAATCAGAGATTCGCTGGTGAAGATAAAACAATTACTGGAGGGATTCAGAGATGAACTTTCTGATCACCAAGCTAACCAACCCCGTTGAACATCTCTCGCGAGTCGGCGTCGATCCTGCGTCGATACCGATCTTCAGAAACAAAGGCGAGTTCGTGAGCTTGCTCATCTACGACGTTCCAGCGATCAGTGCGAACGTGATCAAACAAGAAATGCTCGCCGCTGGTGGAGACGCAGCCGTTCACAAACACTCGATCACGCTGAAGGTGCAACACACAAACGTCTTGACGATGGGAACGCTCGCGCAGCACAAAAAGCTCATTGAAAAACTTTCCTTGATGCATTACTGGAACCTCGATGAGATCGCGCGGGACATAAAGAACTGTCTCTTCGAGACCAAAGTTCGTACCATAGAGCTTCCATCTGGTCGAAAATTGGAGTTCGAGAAACCTTTGATCATGGGCATCGTTAACGTCACACCGGACTCTTTTTACGCGGCGAGTCGTGTTGAGAAAGATAAACTGATCGATTTTGCCGCGAGAATGGTTAAAGAAGGTGTGGACATCATCGACATTGGCGGTGAATCGACCAGACCCGGCTCTGATAGAATCAGCGAAGAAGAAGAACTCAACAGGGTCGTACCCGCTGTCGAGATCGTGAGGAAAAACTTTGATGTCGTCATTTCTGTTGATACCTACAAAGCGAAGGTTGCGGAGGAAGCTCTGAAGAATGGTGCGGAAATGGTGAACGATGTGAGCGCCCTCAGGTTCGATCCAGCGATGATGGATGTTCTAAAGACCTACAAACCTGCGGTGGTGCTGATGCACATGAAGGGCGAACCGAAAACGATGCAGGAGAACCCCTATTACGAAGACGTCGTCAAAGAGATTCTCTACTTCTTCAAAGAGAGGATCGAGAAACTCCAACAAATTGGTTTGGAAGACAAGGTTATAATCGATCCCGGCATCGGTTTCGGAAAGAGGCTTGTCGACAACCTTGAGATCATAAGGCGTATCTCGGAATTCAACAGTTTGAAGAAGCCTCTGCTCGTGGGAGCTTCAAGGAAATCCTTCATCGGTCAGGTTTTGGGTAACCTACCTCCAGAGGAGAGGTTGTACGGTACCCTCGCAGTGACAGCTTACTGCGTCTTGAACGGAGTCGACATCGTCAGAGTGCACGACGTCAAGGAGAACCTACACGTCATCAAACTGATTCAGGCGATTCAGCTGCACACTGTATGAAGTTGCTTAAAAACTGTGCAGCATCGGTTAACAACGCTCATCAGTGAACACACGTGCTTTTCTGTCTAAATTTCGTGGTAAAATGTTTCCAAACTTCGATGGGGAGGTGTGTCTGGTGAAGAAGTTTCTTTTGATCTCTTTGGTTCTGATCGCAGTCCTCTCGTTCTCGGCTAAGTATGGTGGAGTTGCTCGCTACGTGATGGGCGCCGACGCGGTCAGTTTGCTGCCAGCCAACCAGACCGACAACATCAGTGGAACGGTGTGTCGCCACATCTTCGACGGTCTTGTCGAGTTTGACGAGAAGTTGAACATCACGCCTGCTCTCGCGGAAAAGTGGGAGATCTCTCGAGATGGTACCGAGTACACCTTCTACCTCAGAAAAGGTGTGAAGTTCCACGATGGAGCCGACTTCAATGCCCAGGCGGTCAAAAAGTACTATGACTATGTTCTGAACGGCTCTCTCAGAAGAACCGGTCTGTTCAAAGGTATCGTCAAAGAGATCGTTGTCGTTGATGACTACACGGTGAAGTTCATTCTTGAAAAGCCATATTCTCCGTTCTTGAACAGGCTCGCTCACGAAGCCGCCCTGATAGTCTCACCAAAGGCTATCGATGCATACGGCAGCGATCCAGCCAAACTCGGTAAAAATCCTGTTGGGACCGGCCCATTCATGCTCAAGGAATGGAAGATTGGAGAAAGAATAGAGCTCGTTAAGAATCCGAACTACTGGAGACAGGGTCAACCCTACTTGGATGGCATCGTGTTCACCATTGTCCCTGAAGACGTTTCGAGGGTCACACAGTTGAGGGCTGGCGATGTGGATGTGATGTTCAACCCACCACCTGCACTCGTGCCCGTTCTGCAGAAGGACGAAAAACTCGTCGTGAGGGTTGAACCAAGCTTGAGGGTGATCTACATAGGCTTTAACACGAGAAAGCCACCGTTGAACGATGTCAGAGTTAGGCAGGCGCTCAACTATGCGATCGACAAGCAAAAACTCTGCGCTACGATCATGAGAAATCTTGCGATCCCGTCCGACTCACCGCTTGCGAAATACACCTCTGGCTATTACTCAACTGGCGGTTATCCGTACGATCCAGCGAAGGCGAAGCAGTTGTTGAAGGAAGCTGGTGCCGAGAATCTCAAGCTCGAGCTGTTGACACCGAAGGGCAGGTACCTCAACGATTACGAAGTTGCTGTGGCCGTGCAGGGTATGTTGAAAGAAGTGGGTGTGACGGTCGATGTGAAACCCATGGAGTGGGCGAGTTACATAAACAAGCTGTTTTCGAGCAACCCGGCAGACTGGGACTACGAGCTTTTCCTGCTCGGTTGGGCTCCTTCGACCGGTGAGGGTCACTGGGTGTTGTATCCGCTCTTCCACTCTGCCAACGTGAATCCGAACGGTACAGGAGACAACAACACCTTCTACAGCAATCCCAAGGTTGACGAACTCATAGACAAGATCGCCCAAGAGCTCGACAAAGAAAAGCTTCTGCAGTACTACGCGGAAGTACAAAAGATTATCGTTCAAGACGCACCGTGGATCTTCCTCTACAACATGACTAACATCGTAGCGCACAAGAAAGAGCTAAAGAACGTTTGGTTGCTGCCCACAGAGTTCGTCATCCTCAAGTACGCATGGTTCGAATGAACAAAGGTGCGGCGTGAGCCGCACCTTTTCTTCGTAGGTAGAACTCTCTTCGTCACAACGAGTTCTCTTTCGCGGTGAGTTCAGGCAATAGGACCAAAGAAATCTTTCTCGCGCTTCAATCAATAGATGATCAAATCCGCCTTCGCTCTCCTTTCTTCATCACCGTCACGAGGTACAGCACTCCAGCTGAAGGCTGCAGGATCGCTTCGATGTGTCCGTCACTCACCTTGATCCTCCCGTTCCTCTGAACCAGCGCACGCGAATCCTCAGACTCGAGCACCTTCTTCAACTCCTCCAAGCTCACGCCCCTTTCGATCATCCTCTGGTACGCGTGCGGAGTCAGAAGAAGGTTCTTCCCCAACAGATTCACGTGGATGATCGTATTCTCATTATCGTGCGTAACTTTGCCATGATCAAAAGATTCCGTCTTTGTTTGACGACTTCTAATCGTCATCACGAAGAGTGATGTGAGTACGATCGTGACTCCAAGGATCTGTTCGGAGCCTATTCTTTCGCCTCTGAAAACCACACCTGCCAAGCATGCAACAACCGTGGTCAGGTTCGAAAACAAGCTGGTCAGAATGGGCGAAGCGTGTTTCACCATGTAGTTGAGCAAATAAAAAGCCACCGCCGATGAAAGAATTCCAAGATACATCGCCGCCGAGACCGTGTGAACGTTGAGCAGGAGTTTGAACTGACCGGCAAGCATGCTGGCGAGAGTGAAAAAAATGAATCCAGAGATCATCATGAAAAAACTTATCTCCTCTGGCGTGAATTCTTTGGACAACTTCCTCGCATTGATCGTGTAGAACGCCGCCGAAAAGACTGCGAGCAACATCAACAGTTTACCGAGCAAATTTTGAGCCGTCAGATCGAAACCCACTATCAACACACTACCCAGAAAGCCTGTGAGCAACAGAGCGTAGTGGATACTATCAGCCCGTTCTCTAAGCATGAAGATCGCAAGAACGTTCACAATGATGGGTATCAGTGCAACGATCATGCCGGCTTCAGAAGAGTTGATCCTCGCAACTCCCATCGTTTCGAAGAGGAAGTACAGAATGGGCTGAAAAATGATCAATCTCCAGAGTTTCCAGTATGGCTTTTTCTCGAACCTGACCACACCGAAAAACTTGAGTGCCACGAACAAAACGCTCGCGACGAAAAAACGGTACGAAAGGAATGTCAAAGGATTCAAATGATCCAGCGCGTTCTTGGTGAAAAGGAAGGAAAAACCGAAAATGAACGAGACGCAGAAGCCTGCGAGCACGACTTTCCAACTCACCCGATCACTCCTTCAAGATCTCAGCCAATCCAAGACTGCGTCTGTGACCGCTTCTTTCTCCACGTCGTTGGAAAGTACGTGGCCCGACTTTTCGAAGATCAAGAGTTTTCTCTTCTCAGAGCGCACGTTATCGTAGATGAACTGCGCAGCTTTCAGAGGCACCAGTTCATCGTTGCGTGCCGCGACCACGAGCGTTTCAGAAACTATTTGCCGCACAGCCTTCCTCGACAACTTGATCAACTTGTAGAGTTCTGCACCCTGCTTGGGCCATTCGTAGGACCAATACTCTTTGTTGAGAGTCTCCATGGCAGGATCTTCATACGTCTGCGATTTTTGCTTTGGGAGTTTGTCCCTGAAGAGAGCGACGAACTTAGCAAGTTTTATTCTGTTACTGCTCAGGTGCGTGGCAGCAGCCAAGGTCACTAGTTTTTTTGGCTTCAAAACAGACGCCATGATGATC
>JAPYWY010000068.1 GCA_028276125.1 Pseudothermotoga sp. | reverse complement strand
GATATTCCCTGTGTTGTTGATACTGGGTCTGAGAACGGGCGTCTTTACACCTTCCGAGGTTGGTTCCTTCGCAGTGATCTACGGCATGATCGTTGGATTTCTGATACACAGGGAGATGAACTTGAAACAATTTTTCACCGAGACTCTAGAGAACTCTCTGGGAGACATCGGTGCGGTCCTGGCAATATTGGCGATGTCAAACATCTTCAGTTACGGTATGGTGTGGGAGAGGGTACCCGAAACGTTGGCCAGTTTCCTGCTCGGCATATCGAGTAATCCTTATGTGCTGATGATAATCATCATGCTGTTCTTGATCTTCGCTGGTCTTTTCATCGATGCAACGGCTTTGATCTTGATGACCACCGCAGTGCTTCTGCCCGTGGCGCGAAGGTTGGGAATAGATCCAGTGCACTTTGGTCTGGTCTTCATACTCTCCGCGGCGATGGGGAACCAGACCCCACCCGTTGGCGCTTCGATGTACGCAGGCTGCAGCGTCCTGGGAGCCACCTTGGAAGATTACACGAAGGCGTCCTGGCCGTTCTTGATAGCCACGATCATCGTAATACTTCTCGTCATTTTCTTCCCACAACTTTCACTGTTGATACCGAAACTCATATTCGGTTGAGGAGGTGTTCAGAATGAACTTTGAGGGGAAAGTGGTTCTCATCACCGGTGCAGGTTCTGGCATAGGCAGGAAGGCTGCGATCATGTTCGCAGAGAGGGGTGCAAAGGTCGCAGTTAACGATATATCCGCTGAGAGGGGCAATGAAACTGTCGAGATGATCAAAAAGAATGGAGGAGTAGCGATCTTCGTCCACGGAGATGTGTCCAAGGCTTCGGAAGCGGAGAAAATAGTGAAGCAGACCGTTAATGAATTCAATCGGCTGGACATACTCGTGAACAACGCGGGCATAGTCCCATCTGGAAAAGTAGAAGATCTCACCGAGGAAGATTTCGAGAGAACGATGGCCATCAACGTCAAAGGACCCATGTTCCTTGCCAAATACGCCGTTGCGGAGATGAAAAAGGTGGGTGGGGGTGTGATAGTGAACGTTTCCTCTGTGGCGGCGCTCAAAGGCATACCGAACAGGTGCGTTTACAGTGTCTCGAAGGCAGCACTGCTGGGGTTGACCAAGTCGTTGGCCATCGACTATGTGAAAGACAACATCAGAGTGAACGCCGTGTGTCCTGGCACCACCTATTCTCAGGGTCTTGCAGAAAGAGTCAGAGCGTCTAAGGATCCGGACGCAGTGCTCGCAGAGATGATCACAAGACAGCCCGTCGGAAGGCTGGCAAAGGAGGAGGAGATCGCCTTTGCTATACTATTCGCAGCGTGTGACGAAGCCGCTTTCATGACCGGTAGTTACATCGTGATCGATGGAGGTGCAACGACGGCTTGAAACTGGGGGGCGATGTATGAACGTACTTCAAACCATAAGGGAGAATTACAGAAATTTAACGAAGGCGGAGCAACAGATCGCGGATACGATCCTTCAGAATCCGAGGGCAGTCTTGGAGTGTTCGATAAGCGAGTTGAGCCAAATATCAGGTGTGAAGAGCGAGGCGTCCGTGGTCAAGTTCTACAGAAAAATAGGTCTGACGAGTTTTCAACAGTTCAAGGTCCTCTTGGCCCAGGAACTGTCGAAAGCACCTTTGGAGATAGTCTACGAGGACATTACCGAGGGTGACGACACTATAACGATCACTCAGAAGATTTTTAAAGCCACTGTGAGAGCGATACTTGACACACTCGACACGATCGACGCGACGAGCTTGGAGAAAGCGACGGAACTCTTTCTGAAGGCCAAGAGAGTCTTCTTCTTCGGCTTTGCCGCCTCGGCGGCCGTTGCGTTCGACGCGTTTCACAAGTTCTCTCGTCTTGGAAAGCACTGTGTGTTCTCGAACGACGAACATATCATGGTCACATTGCTTGCGAACGCGACGAAAGATGATCTTGTTGTGGCAATTTCACACACTGGTGAAACCAAATCGATAGTCGCCCTGTCAAAGAAGGCCATCGAGATGGGTATACCTCTCATTGCGATAACGGGAAACGGCAAGTCCAGTTTGGCGAAGTTGGCCACGGTAGTGTTGGTGACCAACACGAAAGAGACGAAGATCAGGACCGACGCCATGACCTCTCGTATAGTTCAGTTGGTCATCTTGGACACGATCTACACGTTGTTAGCCGTGAGAGATCCTTCAGCCATAGAGAATCTGAAAAAGAGCAGGTTGGCGGTATCAGAGTTGAAGTACTGAAACGGAGGCGGTTCGGTGAAGAGGGTTTTGGTTTTGGCGAGAACCTTTGGAAAGTACTCCAACGAGCCTTTGGCGTTGTTGCAGAACAACGGCTTCGAAATCGAGAGAAGAGAAAAGGTGGATGCCGATGGTCTCAAGGGTTTCGAAGCCATCGTTGTTGGTGTTCAGAGGATCACCCGTGAAATGCTGCAGAATTCTTCCGTCAAGATCATCGCAAAACATGGGGTAGGAGTCGACAACATAGATCTCGAGGCTGCCACCGAGCTTGGAATTCCCGTGACTGTGACACCCAACGCGAACGCAGTTTCTGTGGCCGAGCTAACGATAGGGTTCATCTTCGCCTTGAGCAAGAAGCTCATCGATCTGCACAACAATCTTTACCAGAAGCGTCAGTTTGTCTCGAACGTTGGTTTGGAACTTCACGGCAAGATTTTGGGCATCGTCGGCTTTGGCTCGATCGGTAAAGAAGTTGCGAAGAGAGCATTGTGCCTTGGCATGCGCGTGCTCGTGTACGATCCCTACGTTGAGGAGAGTAACCTGAGAGAGCTGGGCGTCGAGAAAATGGAACTGGATGAACTGCTGAGACAAAGTGATTTTGTTAGTCTGCACGTGCCTTTGAACGAAAACACGAGACACCTGATCGGTCGCGAAAAGATCTCGCTGATGAAGAGAACCGCATATCTCATAAACACCGCACGTGGTGGCGTCGTCGATGAAAAAGCTCTTGCTGAAGCCCTCAAGAGCGGACAGATCGCTGGTGCGGCGTTGGACGTGTTCGATGTGGAACCGTTGCCAGCTGACTCGCCTTTCTTTGACTGTCCAAACGTGATAATGACACCCCACGTGGGCGCACACACCTACGAAGCGATCCTGCGCATGAACATGATGGCTGCAGAGTCCATCGTGGATTTCTTCAACGGTAAGATACCAAAGCACGTCGTGAACCGCGATGTGATTACGAAACTCATTGAAAAAGGTTTCAGTCCTCAGTCTTGAATACCCGATGCGAGCCGGACTTTCGTTCTTGTTCTCCTTGGTAGGACTGAGCATTTCAGGAATCCAAGACTTCGAGTGAAGCTAGCTCTTGTTTCAATTTCTCAGCGCTCGTGAACAAGAATGAGCGAATACCCATGTCTCTGGCTGCCGCAACGTTCTCGATCGTATCGTCCACGAAGAATGTTTCTTCAGGTTTGGCCGATTCGCTCTTCAATATGTACAAGAAGAATTCTTTCTGTGGTTTCATCAGGCCGATCTGGTGAGACGCGTAGACTCGGTCGAAAACGTCGTAATGCCCCTGCTGCAAGTGAATCTGATAATGTGACTCTATCGTGTTTGTCCCAGCGACGACTCTGTACTTCTTTCTCAACTCTTCTATCAGTCGGACTGTGTCTGGTTTGAGAACAGGTTTGAAGAACTCAGCCCAGAGATCTCGTTCGATCGCTCGGCCGAAGATCTCAGAGAAGTTCTTCCAAAATTCTCTCGGAGAGATCTTTCCAATTTGAATCTCTCTGAGACCTGCCCTTCGAGCCAACGCGAGGAACTCTTGCTCGTTCAAACCAAGATGCCTCGCGATTGGAACGACGAGTGAAGTGCCATCACACAGAACGCCTCCGACGTCGAATATGAAGAGCTTCAACTTTTCAGACATGTACGGCTCACTTCTCCTCCTTCATGCTGAAACCTTCCATGAAAGTTTTTTGGAATATGAGTAGCATCACGAGAGGTGGTAACATCGCCATGATCGTACCGGCCATGATGACGTTCCAATCGGCTGCTTGAGCCTCCGAAGCGAGTAGCATCTTTATTCCTATCTGAACGACGCGCATCTCTGGGGTTGTCGTGATGATGAGCGGCCAAAGGTATTCGTTCCATATGTAGTTGAACTCTATCAATAATAGTGCACCCATGTTCGTCTTCGACAGTGGTAACAGCACGTGCCACAGAAATCTCATCGGGCCAGCACCGTCTATCCTCGCTGCATCAGCTAAGGAACCAGGGACGGTCAAGAACAGTTGTCTGAACAGCAAGGTGCCAGTGGCGCTCGCAAAGAACGGTACCGTGAGCGCGTAATAGGTGTTGACCCACTTGAAAGCTTTCATGAGATCATAGGTCGGCAAGAGTCTCACCGGTAGAGGCAACATGTGAGTAATGAGTATTAGAGAAAAGAAGAGATACTTTCCTTTGAAATCTCCAAAGTAAGTGAAGGCGAACGCGGCGAGAATGGAAAAAACTATCTTCGCGAGGGCGACCACAATCGCAATGAAAGCACTGTTGAACATGAGCCTTCCCATCTTGGCTGACTTCCAGGCCTCCCTCATGTTCTGGATCAGGTGGAAACTCGGTAGAAATTTCGGTGGGAAACTGTAAGAATCCTTGTCGCTGAGCGTCGCCATCACGAACGCATAATAAACGGGGAACATGACGACGACCAACAATATCGAAAGAACGACGTAGACTTGGATTTTCTGCCTTTTGTACACCTTCATTTCCCATCACCTAACCATAGAAGACCTTCTGCTGAGTGTAACGGAACTGCAAGATGGTCAAGACCGTGACGAAGACAAAGAGAACCACAGACTGAGCTGAAGCGAAACCTATGTCGATCGATATGAAACCGTCCTTGTAAAGCTTGTAGACCAACACTTCCGTTGCGTTCCCTGGACCACCTTTGGTCATGATATCTATGAGACCAAACACTTCAAAGAATGCGTACAGCATGTTCATGATCAGCAAGAAGAACGTCGTTGGTGACAGGAGTGGAAAGGTCACTCTGAAGAAACGCTTGATGCCATTCGCCCCGTCTATGGATGCTGCCTCCAGTAACTCGGTTGGAATCGCCTGCAAACCAGCAAGGTAGAATATCACATTGTAACCGAGCATCTTCCAAACAGCTGCGACGATCACGATGGCGAGGGCAAGCCTTCCGTCGTTCATCCAGTTGATGGATTTCCCTGACAACAATTTCACGAGGTAGACAACAGGACCGGTAGCCGGATTGAACATCAACGCCCAAATGGTGCCAGCGATCGCTGGTGATATTGCGTAGGTCCATATGAAGAAGGTTCTGAAAACAGACATGCCTCTTATTCTCTGATTCAACAGCACAGCCACAATCATGCAGAACGATAGTCCGATCAAGACTACGGCTGTCGCGAATATCAACGTTCTGAGTAAGCTCTGGACGTAGGCTGGGGAATTGAAAAGTCTAACGAAATTGTCGAATCCCACGAAAATTCGTCTGTCACCGAATGGGGAAACTCTGAAGAAACTTTGGTAGATCGACTTCACGGTTGGGATAATGAAGAACACAGCGATCACAACTATGGAAGGCGACAAAAGAATGTACGGAAGCAACTTGTTTGGGAACCTACTCTGAGCATGCATCGAATCAGCCTCCAAAACTCGAAAGATGAGTAAGGGGGCGAAAGCCCCCTTCGCATCATTTACCGTACAGTGAAACGTAGTCTTTCAGTATCTGGTTGCACTGCTTTGCAGCTTCGTCCAGAATCGCTTTGGCAGTCTTTTCGATGTCTGGGCCTTTGTACTGCAATGCTTTTTCGAATGCGGAATCGACGACATCCCTTATCGCAACGAAATTGCCCAGTCTCACTCCTTGCGATTCCGGCCTGTTGATACCACTCAGTATCTGCAGGAACGCCGTGAGATAGTTTGGATGTTCGGAGAACCAACCTTCGTCGAGCAAACCTTTCAGCGCACTGTTGCTCGTTGGGAAATAGCCTGTCGACTTGTGCCACTTCTGCGAGACATCCAATCTTGCCACGAACTTGAGGAATTCCCAAACGGCCTTGTAATCTTCCTTGGGTTTACCCTTCATCACCCACAGCGTTGCACCACCGATGACAGAGTTGCCACGAGGATAGCCGGGGATCCTCGGGAGGAAGGTTGTGCCAACCTTGAAATTCGCTTTTGCCTCGATCGATCCGAGTGAAGATGTTGACTGAATCAACATTGCTACCTGACCCGCAATAAAAGCGTTGTTGGCGTTGTACTCCCTGCCACCGTAAACGAGCACACCATTCTGTGCCCATTTGATCCATTCACTGAACACCTTGACACCGAACTCTCTGTTGAAGTAAACCTCTGTGGCCTTGGCCTTCCTTCCATTTTCATTGTTCGCGTAGAACTGAGCGTGCAATGCGTGCATCTGTTCGAACACCCACGCCGGCCAACCGAAGGCGATCCCACCAGGTGCAGCACCAGACTGAACTATCTTCTTGCCGTACTCGAAGACCTCATCAAAGGTCGTGGGTGGCTTGTTGGGGTCTAATCCCGCTTTCTGGAAGATGTCCTTGTTGTAATAAAGCATCGCCGTGGAAGAGTTGAATGGCATCGAGTAGAGTTTTCCATCCACAGAGTAGTAATTGAGTATCGGAACAACGACGTCTCCCCAATCAAAATCTGGTTCGGCAAGTTCATAAACCGGAACGATTGCACCGCTGTCGAGCATGGTCTGAAGTCCCACTTCGTAGACCTGAACGATATGTGGGTGCGTGTTGTTCCTGTAAGCTGCTATGGCCTTGGTGAGCGTTTCGGCATAACTTCCAGTGAACACGGGTACGACTTCGATGTCCGGGTGGGTCTCGTTGAAGGCCTTCACGATGTCCTCGAGAGCTTTGAGGTTTTGGCCACTCATCGCGTGCCACAGTGTGATCGTGGTCTTAGGGAAGACGAGTAGTGTCAATGCTGCCAGGAAGAGTAGCGCCAGCCACTTCTTCATGCCCTCACCTGCCATGAATCATTTGAACCAAGAGTATTCTATAATTTTCAACCTTGAAAAGTAAAGTGGATGATCCACGATCGTCTGATATTTCTAATTGGGTGTTTTCCCATAGGTTCGTTGAAGACAAAAGATTTTTAATGCCCGTGCAGTTTTAGACGTAACGCGCACTTGAAGGGGTAAAATGTAAACATGAGATTACCTTTCTTGGAGAGAGATAAATCCCACAACTGAAGAGGTTTCCCGCCACGAGAATGATGAAAGGTTCGACTTGCTTTTCTAAAGAGTTTAGCCATATAATACAACAGAAAGTCAGCGGAGCGGATCGGATGAATGTTGTTCATGTTCCCGTTTTGGTGGAAGAGGTCCTTGAGTTCTTCAAACACATCGAGGGTGTGTTTCTTGATTGTACCGTGGGTTTGGGTGGACATGCCGAGGCGATACTGAGCAAGATTCCCAACAGTGTTGTCGTGGGATTGGACGTGGATGAAGAAGCTTTGGATCTGGCAAAAAAGAGGCTCGAGCGATTCGTACTCGCGGGGCGTGTCAAATTGTTCAAGAGTTCATACGTGGATGCAGCAGAGGTTCTGAAGGAAGTTGGTTTTGATCACGCTGATGCCATCTTGATGGACCTAGGAGTTTCGTCAATGCAACTGGAAAAAGCGGAGCGAGGTTTCTCGTTCAACAGAGACGGACCACTCGACATGAGAATGGACAAGCAACAGACATTGACGGCATATGACGTGGTGAACTCCTGGGATGAAGAGAACCTGAGCAAGATTATATTCGAGTACGGCGAAGAAAAGAGATACGCCCGACGCATTGCAAGGTTCATAGTTCGCAACAGGCCC
>JAPYWY010000055.1 GCA_028276125.1 Pseudothermotoga sp. | reverse complement strand
ACCAAGAGCCTTCATGAGCTCGCCAGTAGGATTCACCAGTGGGAATATCCCAAGGAATTTGCCGTCCGGTCCAAGGAACGGCTGGCTACCGAAAAAGCTCCAAGTTAGAAGCCCAACGAGGATCGATGGAAAACTCAACACTTGTAAGAGATCGAGCAGTTCTTTTGCGCCGCGTTCCGGTTTGAAGGCTTTCTTGATCCATCTCACCAAGATCAGTTGTACCAAACCGTAGCCCACATCACCCAAGCATATGCCAAAGAATATCAGATAGAAAGGAGCGACGTAAGGTGTGGGGTCCAATCCGTTGTACTTGGGCATACCGTAGAGCTTCGTCAAGAATTCGAAGGGCTTTATGAAGCGAGGATTGTGCAGTATGACTGGTGGTTCTTCGTCTTGCAGAGGCTCCCGGCTCTCGAAGCCATACTGAGAGATCTTTCGCTCAAGCAGATCGATGAACTGCTGCTTGTCTATGGTTGGAATCCAGCCCGTGTAAGCCACGAAATACGTCGTGGTGTGCTGAAATTCGACCGTCTTCTCTTCGAGGGCTTTGGAGAGGAAATGGTCGTACCAAGCTTGTAGGTTCTTGATCTTTTCGTTGAGTAATGAGGCCTTCTTGAGAACACGTTCCTTCGCCTTCTCGACGTTCTCGAGTGACTTCTCTACTCGCTTTATAGATTCGATCGGGTTGGACTTCAGATAGGGTATCTTTCTGAAGCTGAATTCAAGTTTTTGCAGAGTTCTTTCAATCTTTTCGACGTTCTGCTTGTTGACCAACAAGATACATTTGACGTCTTTCTTGTCCTGAGTCGACCAGACCCAGCTTTCATCCAACAGATCGTTGACTTGCTTCAAGAACACGTCGAAGTTCTTCTTTGTTATTGTTCCAGAGATCAAATGATATCGCTCGAAGTTCCTTGGAAAGTCGAGGGGACAGTCGAGCTGACTCCAGAATTTTATCTCGGGAATGAGTTGTTCCAATCGCTCCTTGCGCCTTTTGAGGTTCTCCAGCGCGCGCTCCGCCCATTTTGCAGTTCTGTATAGCTTCTTCCAACTGATCTCTTTCAACAGTGCACGGAATTGTTTTTCGTCGATCTCCTCTCTTCCGGCGAAGAAGCTTTCCAACAAGTTCTTCTTGTTTGGGAAAAGCTCGAGAATGATTCTGAAGGTTTCTTCTATCCTGCTGAGGTGAGCGCTGTATCTGCTCGACTGCGTCTCGATGTGCCTTGTTCTTTCCCAGTGTATCCTGGGGAAAATCTTGAACAACTCAAGGAGTTTGGCCTCCTCTTCTTTTGGAACGACGAGCCAGAAGCGTTCAACTCTGAGTATCGCCATGCTTTTTCACTCACTCTTTCACAATCAGTCTTAAGGCGAAATCGACGGCTCTGTCAACGTTTCCAAGCAACATCTTTCTGTGAGACTCCAGCTGGTTTTGGTGCTCTTGGTACAACTCTTGTTTTTTCAACTGTATCTGCGTCCTTCGCTCTTTCGTAGTTTGAACCAGCCAGTTTTCAAAGGCTTCCTTTTCGCGCTCGATTTGAAGGCGCAGTTCCTCGAGGCGCTTTTGCAACTTCTCCTTGGCGCGTTCCTCAGCCTGCCGAGATTCATTCTGTATCTCTTCTTCCTTTTTCTTGATCAGTTCCAGTACGTCCTTCACCTTTTCTTGTGCCATAGTCTTCCCACCCACGATCGTTTTCACACAACAAATTTTAGCTGTTTGGTTCTTAATTTAATCCTTAAGAACAAGTTACGATATCACACGCGTGAACAACGCAGGCAACTCGGCATCGAGATAGTGTAAATTATACTCAGAATCAGAGAACAGACCAAGGAGGAAGATGAACGGTGCTGAAATTCCTCGATTCTTTCTCAACGATTCTGAAGGAGTTCTCTTCGGACGAGGAGAAGTTCAAAGCCTTGACTCTGTACTTTTTCGGATGGTCCTTCTTGTTTTTTGGTCTTTTGTTCGGTGTTTGGTATCCCGTCAAGTTCTTCGAAGATCTGCTTCGGATAGTTCGCACCCCCGATTATTTGCTCACGGACTACATACGGGTGGGTGGCATCGCGGCAGCGTTTTTCAATTCGGGTATTCTGATGATCTTGTTCACGTTCATTCTGAGGCTCTTGAGGGTGCCCATCAGTGGGCTTTCTTACGCATCCGTTCTCACGGTGGGCGGCTTTGCTTTGTTTGGGAAAAACATCTTCAACGTTTGGCCCATCCTCATAGGAGTGTTTCTCTATTCGTTTTGGAGAAGGGAACCCATACAGAGGTACATCTACGTCGCGTACTTCGGTACGGCGATCTCACCGTTGGTATCCTTCGTTGCTTTCAATCTTCCTGCAACAAACGTGCCGAGGCTCGTGCTCTCTTACATTGTTGGCATTCTGGTCGGCTTATTTCTGCCTTCGATGGCTGGTCATTTTCTTACGTTACATAAAGGGTACAATCTGTACAACGTGGGTTTCACCTGTGGTTTGGTGGGTACCGTTGCGGCCGCTTTTTTCAGAATTTATGGTGTTCAGATTCCCGTGCAGAGAATTTGGAGCGAGGGGAACAACGTCGTCTTTTCACTGTTTTTGCTTCCGCTGTTCTTGTTCGTTATATTCTGCGGTTGGTTGCTGAACAACAGGAGTTTGCAAGGCTACAAGAAATTGATGAGACACTCTGGAAGATTACTCACAGACTTCGTTATCCTCGAGGGTGTGCCGCTCACGCTCATTAACATCGGAATCCTGGGCACGATCTCAACGGTTTACGTTCTGCTCATCAAAAGTCAATTGAATGGTCCAACGATTGGAGGGATAATGACTGTTGCAGGTTTCGCGGCTCTCGGAAAACATTTGAGAAACGTCGTACCTGTGATCGTCGGTGTGACGATAGCGAGCATCTCGAACAGCTATGAGCTGGGGAGTCCGAACAATGTGCTCGCTGCCATCTTTGGAACGACGGTTGCTCCCATCGCTGGAGAGTTCGGAATCGTTTGGGGTATCATAGCAGGTTTTCTGCACAATGCGATGGTGAACAACGTGGGGTTTCTGCATGCGGGGTTAAATCTCTACAACAACGGTTTTGCCGGAGGCCTGGTTGCCATCGTGCTGATTCCGATCATCAAGACGATTCATAAGAGGGAGGATCTGTGATGGCCCTCGATAAGGAGATCGTTACCCGAGTTTGCGCACAGCTCACAAAATATCTCCTCGAAAGGTCCGCTGAAAATCTGAATATCTCGATCTCAAAGGCTGAGAAATACAGTGTGAAGATAGTTTCAAAAGTCTTCCTCAAAGACGACGAACTGGATTTGCTCAGAAGTTATCTGAGTGTCCGACCACAAGAAGTTGGTTATTACTATCTTCCGCTCATCGGTGAGTACGGCTCTGAAGAAGATCTCGCAGTGGTTGCGATGCTGCTGGAAGAACTCGAACTGATTTACGATGAGAGCAAACATGAACTGACGATTTCATTTCGAGTGCGTTGAACGATGTAGTAGAATTATGTAGGGCAAAATCTTTCGAGGGGGTGTTTTTGGGTATGAGGAAACTGCTCGTGGTCGCCATTTTAATGCTCGCACTCCTGAGCTTCGCTGCACTGGGATTCAAGATTGGGCTTGTAACAGGAACGGTCTCGCAGGGTGAGGACGAGTACCGCGGAGCTGAGAACGTCGTGAGAAGGTACGGTAACGAGATCATCCACGTGACGTATCCGGACAAGTTCATGCAGGAGCAGGAAACCACAATCGCAAGAATCGTGGAGCTCGCTTACGATCCCAAGGTCAAAGCAATCGTGATCTGCCAAGGAGTTCCCGGAACGGTTGCCGCGATCAGAAGAGTCAAAGAGTTCAGACCCGATATGATCTTCGTCGTCGGCGTGCCACATGAAGACCCCGAGATAGTCGGTTCGGTGGCTGACGTGGCACTCGAGACAGACACTCCGGGTCGTGGCATCACGATAGTGGACCTCGCATACAAGATGGGTGCGAAGAGGTTCATACACTACTCCTTCCCGAGACACATGAGCTACAAACTCCTGGCCGAGAGAAGGAACATCATGGAACAGCGGTGTAAGGAGCTTGGTATTGAATTCATCTTTGTTTCCGCACCAGACCCACTCGGAGAACAGGGCTTAACTGGCGCTCAGCAGTTCATCTTGGAAGACGTCCCGAGGCAGATCGCAAAGTATGGAAAAGACACAGCCTTCTTCTCCACAAACTGTGGCATGCAGGAACCTCTGATCAAAGCGATCTTACAACACGGTGGGATCTATCCGGAACAGTGCTGTCCATCACCAACGCATGGTTATCCAGGAGCGCTCGGAATCGAAATACCGGCGGATAAGAAGGGAGATTACAACTACATACTCAAGGCGATCAACGAGAAGGTCATCGAGAAAGGTGGAGCCGGAAGGTTCGCGACCTGGCCCGTTCCTGTGAACATGGTGTTCACTGAAGCTGGTGTCGAACTGGCGATCGAACTCGTTCAGAAGAAAATCAAAGCTGACGACACGAACGCGGTCAAAGCAGTTCTCGACAGGGTGATCTCTCAGAAAATCTCGGGATACGGGATCAAGACAATCAAGAAGTACGCGGGTGCTGGTAACTACTACATGATCACCATGGACTCTGTCATATTCGGAGTCACTCAGTTCTGAGTTGCGTGAATGCGCAATTGAGAAGGATGTCGGCCTCGCGCCGACATCTTTTTTACGAGGAGGATGATCATGCGGTACACACTGGAGATGCGGAATATAAGCAAATCTTTCTATGGTAACCAGGTGTTGAAGAACGTGAATATTGCTGTGGCTGCTGGCGAGGTGCACGGGTTGGTTGGTGAGAACGGCGCCGGAAAAACAACGTTGATGAACATACTCTTCGGTATGCCTGTGATCCATTCGACGGGTGGTTTTGAGGGGGAGATCCTCATCAACAATGAGCGTGTGAACATCGACAGCCCGAGAAAAGCCATGGAATATGGAATAGGCATGGTACATCAAGAGTTCATGCTCATACCAGGCTTCACCGTCACCGAGAACATAAAACTCAACAGGGAGATAACCAAGGACAACTTGCTGAGCAAAGTTTTCGGAAAATCCATGAGAACTTTAGACTTTCCAGCCATGAGAAAGGAAGCCAGGCAAGCGATAAGTACGATAGGCATGTCGATCGAAGAGCTCGCCGTGGTCGCGGGTTTGCCCGTGGCTCACAAACAATTCGTAGAGATCGCACGGGAAATCGATAAAAAGAGTCTGAAGATACTGGTTCTGGATGAGCCAACCGCAGTGTTGTCCGAAACCGAGGCAGAAAGGTTGCTCGACACGATCCGATACCTGGCGGGGAAGGGTGTTGCGATCCTTTTCATCTCGCACAGGTTGAGCGAAGTCTTGAAGGTTTCGGACAGGATCACGATACTGAGAGACGGTGCCGTTGTGGACAGTAAGCCCTCATCGTCTTTCACCGTCTCGGAGATCGCTGAAAAAATGGTCGGTAGGAAGCTCGAAAACGTGGTTCTTCCACCCCGCAAGAAGGAACCTTCCGATGAAGACATCATCATGTCCATAAGGAATTTGAAAGTCTACATGCCCGGTGAGATGGTGAAAGATTTCAGTATAGACGTTCGGCGCGGTGAGATACTGGGCATAGGTGGTCTTGCAGGTCACGGTAAGCTCGGTGTGGCGAACGGTATCGCGGGAATGTTCCCCGCTGAGGGACAAGTCTATCTCGAAGGTAAACCTTACAAATTGAACGATCCTTCGTACGCTCTCAGAAACAATGTTGTCTACCTTTCAGAGGATAGAAGAGGAGTCGGTTTGCTCTTGGACGAGTCTGTCGAGATGAACATCGCTGCCACGGCGATAGAAGCGTTTGGACAGTTCATTAAGAAGTACCTTTTCATGACCGTGTACGACCGAAGAAAGATCAGAGAACACGCGTTGGAAATGATCAAGAAGCTTGATATACGTTGTAAATCTCCCACACAAGTGGTCAGAAGACTAAGTGGGGGTAACCAGCAAAAGGTGTGTCTTGCGAGGGCGTTCACGCTTAATCCAAAGATTTTGTTCGTGTCTGAGCCAACCAGAGGCATAGATGTTGGAGCGAAAAAGCTCGTTTTGGACCATCTCGTCAACATGAACAGGGAACACGGCATAACGATCGTCATGACTTCGAGTGAGCTCGCCGAGCTGAGATCGATCTGCGACAGGATCGCAATCGTTGCAGAGGGAAAACTTTCCGCGATCTTGTCACCAAAGGCGAGCGATGCTGAGTTTGGACTCGCCATGGCTGGGGAGCTTCAGGAGGTGTTGCAGCATGGATAGATTCTTGGAATGGCTCAAGAGAGTGGACATACCAACGCTCATAATCTTTCTCTTTCTTATCGCTCTGTTCGTCCTTGCGGCCTTCACCAAGGTTTCGATACCCTCGCTCTTGAGCGATTCGATAAGACGTATCGGTATGAACGGGGTTCTCGTGCTTGCCATGGTGCCGACGATCCGTGTGGGAACCGGGCCCAACTTCGGTTTACCTGTGGGGATCATCGGAGGACTGCTTGGAGCACTCATAAGCATGCAGCTTGGACTTGCTGGATTCACAGGCTTTTGGGTTGCGATCCTGTTCGCCATATTGATCTGTCTCGGTATCGGTTTGGGTTACGGCTGGTTGTTGGAGAGGGTCAGGGGACAAGAGATGATGGTTGGAACTTATATGGGTTATTCCGTGGTTGCATTCATGTCGATCATGTGGTTGATGCTACCTTTCAAGAACCCTGACATGATCTGGGCCATCGGTGGTAAAGGTTTGAGATACACCCTCGCTTTGGATAAATACTTTGCCCACATACTCAACAACTTTCTGAAGTTCAAGATCGGCGGATTTGAGTTTCCCACAGGTTTGTTGTTGTTCTTCGCCGGAGCTTGTTTCTTGGTCCACCTCTTTTTCAGAACTAGAACAGGTCTCGCAATAGATCTGGTTGGGCAGAACGAGCGCTATGCGATCAGTTCAGGTGTGAACCCCAACAAGGCCAGACTCATCGCGGTCGTTCTGTCGAATGTTTTGGCTGGCGTTGGTATCATCGTTTATGCACAGAGCTACGGATTTCTTCAGCTGTACCAAGCACCTTTGTTCATGACGTTTCCCGCTGTAGCTTCGATACTCATAGGAGGTGCCTCCATAAAGAGGGCGAACATCCGTAACGTTATCGTCGGTACAGCCATTTTCCAAACCCTTCTGACCATCGCCCTACCTGTGCTGAGCCAAGTGACTCGTGGGGACATCACCGAGGTCATGAGGCTTATCGTGAGTAACGGGATGATACTGTACGCACTCACGCGAACTCCAAAGGAGGCGAGATGAGATGGACAAGCTGAAGAAGGTCTTAATCTCTTACGCTGTGCCGATCGCTTTCTCGATACTGTGCATTTCTGCTGTCTTGATAGCGCGGATTCCTCCGATCTTTCTGGCGAGTGAAATAGTGAGAAGGCTCAGCAGGAACACTTTCCTCGTGTTGTCTTTGATCATACCCATCATCGGGGGACTGGGCCTCAATTTTGGAATCGTTCTGGGTGCGATGGCTGGTCAAGCGGCTCTGTTTTTCGTCGTGGACTGGAAGATAAAAGGATTGCTTGGAATATTGGTGGCGTGTTTGATGGCGAGCGCCATCTCGATAGTTCTGGGATGGCTTGCAGGTCTAACGCTCAACCGTGCGAAGGGAAGAGAAATGATAACATCGATGATCCTTGGTTTCTTCGCGAACGGTATCTATCAGCTCATCTTCCTGTTTTTCATAGGCTCTCTGATACCGTTCAGAACCAAGCAGTTTTTGTTGCCTGAAGGCGTTGGACTGAGAAACACCGTCGATCTCTATGGTACAGTGGCATCGGCACTGAACAACGTTTGGATGGTTCGCATAGGAACAGTCAGGGTGTTCGTCTTACCCCTATTGATAGTTGCCGCTCTGTGTCTGTTCATAGCGTTTCTCTTCAAAACGAAGCTGGGACAAGACATAAGGGCCGTCGGACAGGACATGCACATCGCTGAGGTGGCGGGCATAAACGTCAACAAGGTGCGAGTCATAGCGGTCATCATGTCGACGGTCCTAGCTGGCATAGGTCAGGTGATCTATCTTCAGGATATAGGTACGATCAACACTTACAACAGCCACGAGCAGATAGGTCTCTTCTCCATAGCTGCCCTCCTGGTTGGAGGAGCCACCACGAGGAAAGCGACCATCTGGAATGCCATACTGGGTGTCTTACTCTTCCACACGTTGTTCGTTGTGGCGCCGAGCGCGGGAAACAAACTCTTCGGTCAGCCACAGGTGGGGGAATTCTTCAGGGAGTTTCTTGCCTACGCGGTCATCGCGTTCGCCTTGGCCATGCATGGCTGGAGGGCAAGGAAGATACTCATGTGACAGAAAGGGGGCCACAACGGGCCCCCTCTTTCAAATTCTCTGCATTATGAGCTGTTTCATCTGGGATACGACCTCGTTGATCTTTCTTGGATCCTTTCCTCCTGCTTGTGCGAAGTCGGATCTTCCTCCTCCACCGCCGAGCAAGTTTGCACCAATTCGTGCGAGTTCGTTCGCGGTGATTTTGTTTGTGAGATCTTTCGTCACCCTCACGATGAGGTTCACCTTTTCCTCTTGAACGGCGAACAAGGCGACGATCGATCTCTCTTGACCTGCGATCGCAACGTCAGACAGGTTTCTGAGCATTGAAGAATCAACGTTTTCGAGAGTCACCACCTTGAAACTGACGTTCCCCAATCTTTCGAAGGGCAACTGTTTGATGTACATGGT
>JAPYWY010000029.1 GCA_028276125.1 Pseudothermotoga sp. | reverse complement strand
TTTGAGGCGCACCTTCGAAAGCAGATCTTTGGTCTGTACGTACATCTTTCTGTAATTCACGAATCCCCAAAAATCAAGTGGTTCCCTGCCCAGGTGGATGTTCTCCATCACAGTCAAATTCGGTACAAGATCGAGCTCCTGTGGTATCAACACGATGCCAGCGTCAATCGCTTCCCGCGGGTTCTTGAAGCGAACCTCTTTTCCTTTGAGTAAGATTTTTCCGATGTAATCGGAATACACTCCTGCGAGAATTTTCATTAAGGTTGATTTACCCGCGCCGTTTTCCCCCACGATGGCTGTCACGATACCTTCTTTCACGGAAAAGGAGACATCGTTCACTGCTACGACACCGGGGAAGGTTTTTGTTATATTTTTTGCCTCAAGGATGATTTTGGAATCGTTCATCGTGTCATTCATGCTGGCTCAATAACCTCCTTGGATCAACTCGAGTCTCAGGGGTATAACGTTGATTGGGTATTTGATAGGGTCGTCTTTGAGAACGTTGAAAAGGCCCAGAAATCTGACGACCGCTCCTTGAACGTTTCTGTCTTTCAGCGAGCTCATAATTGGTAGAGCCACTTCATCGCGAACGATTTGATTCAGTGCCGTGGAAACCAAGTTAAAGTCCATGATTCTGTCAAAATCTTCCATCTTGATGATCCCCGTTGCCATAACGATCGTGTTGCCGAACACACGGGATGTGATGTAAAACTCAGGTTTCTCTGAGTCAGGGCGCACCTGCACCAGAATGCCGTCTTCATCAACGGAAACGATCTGGCCTGAGCCCTCCACTATGTAGTATCTGTAGTTCGATACACCAACTGTCTTAGCGAACTTCTCGTGCGCTTCCTCAGGATTGGTATCGAAGGCTTCAAGCACCTCATAAGCATCAGCTTTTTTAAGATCTGCTAACTGGCTCTGTAATTTGGGCCAAACAACAGTGTGTGCATAGGCTTTCGGGTCAAAACTTGCTTTGATTGAGCTCAACGGTACTACCTTACAGGATCTGTAGATCAAGAATGCTGCCAGCACTACCAATGACGTTAAGATGATTCTCTTTCTCATCAATGTTCCCCCAAGCACCCCGGACCAGAAAGGTCCGGGGTGTCAAATTCACTTACGGCCGTAAGGTGCATACTTCCCGATGTTCTCAGTCGTGACAAGTTCGACTGTGACTGGTACAATTTCTGGGAACTGCCTCTCGCCTCTGAGATACTGGTCTGCCCACTCGGCTGCAAGTCTCGACATCAGCTTCGGGAACTGCATGATCGTTGCGACGATTTGTTTACCTTCCTGAATCGCGTAAATCACATCTTCCGCACCGTCGAACCCGAAGATGAAGATATCTTTCCTTCCAGCTGCCTCAACAGCTTTCAAAGCACCCAGAGCCATAGCGTCGTTACCGCACCAGATTGCCTTTATTTCTGGATGCGCTTGGAGTATCTGTTCTGTAACCTTGAATCCGGTGTCTCTGTCGAACTCTGCACACTGCTGAGCCACCATCACGAACTCTTTGTAGTTGTCAACAACAGAGTGGAAGCCGTTCGACCTGTCCCACGTTGGCTGTGCGCTGAGGATCCCCAACAGTTCCGCATATGGTATCGTCTTCATGTCCTTGAATTTCTCTTTCATGAATTTGACGAAGTATTCACCCATCAGCACACCGCCGTAGTAGTTATCAGAGTAAATCTGAGCTACCGCGAGGCCTCTTGCGTTGATACCTCTGTCGATGCAGAACACAGGAATACCTGCCTGTTTCGCTCGTCGGACGTTGGCGATGGAACCATCCGCGTCTGTTGGGTTGAAGAGGATTGCTTTGAAGCCAGCCGAGATGATCGTGTCAAAATGTGCAGATTCCTTTGCTGTGTCGTTTTGTGAATCGAAGACCGTCACTTCGTAACCGAGCTCCTCTGCCCTCTGCTTTGCCGCATCGGCGAGTACAACGAACCACGGGTTGTTCAGCGTAGAAATGACGACTGCGACCTTTCCCTTAGACTCAGCAAAGACGCTGGTGACTCCCACGAGGAAGATAGCCGCGACGACCACCAGGACGATCAACCTTCTCATGAAACCACCTCCACCTTCTCAGTGAGCCTCCTGTCGGAGGCATTTCTTTCTTTCACGGTTTCTCTCAAGACGATGTCCGTCTGAAGTATCGTGACACGTTTCCTAACATTCTTTCCAGAAAGTAGTTGCCAAAGGACTTTGCCGGCTATGTACCCCATTTCGTATATCGGTTGCCTCACAGTTGTGAGACCAGGTTTCGAATATTTGCTGTAAAACATGTCATCGAAACCAACAACACTCACGTCGTCCGGAACGTGATAGCCCATTTCGTTCAGAGCTTCAATGGCACCGAGGGCGACCAAATCATTCCCACCAACCACTGCTTCTGGAATCTTCTTGAGCTTCTTGGTCAGTTCGTAGCCACTCTCAAATGTGAACCTCCCGTAGAGAACTTGGTAATCTTTCACGCCGTGTTTTTTCATGCTTTTCATGAAACCTCGTAGGCGTTCTTTGGCACTCGACGTGTTCCTCTCACCGCTGAGGTAAACGAACGACCTGTGACCTGTTTGCACTAACAAGTCCGTTATTTTTTCCATACCAGCGGTGTTATCAACACCAACGTAAGGCAGGTCGATGTCTTCGTAACGTCGATCCATGAACACCAACTTGACCCCGGAATCCTGTATTGTCTTCGCGAAACTGGAGTTGCGACCACCAGAACATGTAACAATAATCCCCTCCACACTCTGCGAAAGAAGTGTCTTCAAAAGCTTCGTCTCTTCCTCGATGTTGTGATCTGTTCCACAGACTATGAACATGTAACCTTTTCGCTTCAAGTAATCCTCGGCGCCTTTAACCATCAGCAGGAATGCAGGGTTCGTTATATCAGGTATTATGAATCCAACTACCTTGGTTGAACCGGTTCGTAAACTTCTCGCTATTTGGTTTGGACGGTACCCCAGCTCCTCTATGGCTTTTCTGACACGCTCTCGTAGTTCCTCGCTGACACTTTCTGGGGAATTTATAACTCTCGACACAGTGGAAATTGAGACACCAGCAAGTTGAGCCACACTTTTGATGTTGATGGAGTTATTCCTTTGCTTCGCCATGAGACCCCCTCACGGTCTTCGTTGTGAAAACGTTTCTGAAAACGTTCTTGAAAACGTTTTCAACCCACCACTCATATCTTGCCCAAGGGCGTAGCACAAGTCAAGGCCAGACAAATGACGAGCTGCCTGAGAAATAGCAGCCAACTTTAACTACGCGCGATATTCTCATTTATTCTTTGCCTTGCTCGTGTTTTTTCCTGATCTCTGTCTGTGTTAACATTCTCGGGAGACTTAGCACCTGCCAGGAATGTACTTGCAGAAAGCACCAACAACAGTTGGTTAAAGACGGTGTCATGCGGCAAGCTGGGTTATGAGAGGATTGTAAGCTTCTGACTGAAAAGATTGATGACTTGACCGTCTTTTCGCTCAAAGGCAAGGAGAAACCCCGACAGGGAGACTAAAGTAACGCAGATCTCGTTTTCAAAAGCATTGACCAAAGATAGGTGCAGGCAGCTAAGGGGCAAAAGTTATCATGTCACTCACGTGAAGTCATCGGGGTGTAAATCCACAAAAAAGGCTGCCGCAAGGCAGCCAGTAAAAATGATCTTCACTTTGCGAACAGGTCCAGGTCGCAGTATGTGGTCGAATCAACGTTTTTCCACAATGTTGCCAAGCTGTTGTCTTCAAGCTTGATCATGATGTCGTTTTCGGGGCATCTAAAACCATTGACGGTGACGTTTTCACGAAAATGAATCTCCACCTCGTGCCCAATGAAACCTGGTCCAAGGTCAAAGTGCGTCCAGTTCGCGATGGAGAAATGCTTCGAATTCCATTTGTTTGCCGGAAGCTCGTTGACAACTCCCTGTCTCACTCCATCGATGTAGAATTCGACGAACGCGCTGGAGTCTTTAGCGGTCATGTAGTAGAAGCGATGCATGTCCTGGGTGCAGTAGAATCTCACGTAGTCGTCGTTGTGACAGAAGAAAGCGCCGATGTAGGGAAAATCAGTTTTCCAGGTCCTGTTCTTGAAGGTTGCGCCGACTGAAAAAACTATCACGAGAACAGCGGCCACCACGAGGACCATCCTCTTGAACATCTTCCATTCCCCCTCTGCTTACCCATCCTCGAAGATGGGTGTTTTTTGAGAACTTACAGACAAAGCTTCTTCACGTTTTCTAAAACGTACAGTTGCCGTTCGCAAGTGTTTGTTGCAATGTCCAGAAGTCATGGCTCACCGACGGAATACCACCGCACAGACTTTTCAGCCAGCCATCCGAATTTCACCAGATGTAAAGATAGTTGAGTACGAGATTGCTCGTCTTTTTATCGAGCAAGTTTTCTGGTGTACCATCCGCCGTCTCATTTGTCTCTCTCATGATGTAATCTTTGCTGGTTTTTTTCCGGGACCGCTTTGTAGCTACTCTGTCCAGTGAAGTCCACGTACACGTCACCAACGTCTTTCTGTGTGGGCAGCACAGGAGAGAATTTCTCCGTCTTAGACCTTCTGACAGGATCATTTCTGTAGTCTTTGTGGTCTGCGCAGAGTTCTTTTCAAAGCCAAGAAATGCTGAGTCGAATAGCTTGTCGTTAAGTTCATTTTCGAAGTACTCTGGTAACAGCAATCCGGCCGGCTTTTCAGAACCACCGAATCCCTTATGTCTCGTTATGAACTGTCCGTTTTCGGAGGACAAAAGGTTCTGTGCTTTCATTGCTACCGTCCAGTTGAAAACACCGTCTGAAAAGATCTTGAGATCATTGATGATCAGAGAAGGTACTGTTCCATAGAGAAAGTAATACTCTTTGGTCAACTCCCACGAGAGTTTCTGAAAGAACCTCTTGTCTTCCTCCAACTTTTGAAAGTAGATGCTGTACGTCTTTGACAGACTAGACTCGGCAATCATCGCAGTTCTTCTGATAATTGCTGAACCATCGTAGTGGATCACTATGAGCTCTTTAATGGTTCGCTGGAATCGCTCAGCGCTGAGCATAACGGCGACAAACAGGATGAAAAACCAGTGAGATCCTCTTGAACATCTCATTTTCTCCTCTCGCTTGAAAAACATTTGGATGAAGATCACATAGATCACAACATTTCCCGAACGTTGTGCCTCCATTGGTTCCAAGAGAAAACGGTGAAGGAGTTCAATGAAGATGCCTGTCAAGCCCCGAGTTGTCCAGAAAAGAATCCCCCCTCACTCTTGAATTCTGCTAAGAGGTTATTAAAAAACGATTAGAGCTGGCAAACTGCGCGACGGGATAACCAAAAAGATACGCTCGAGTATCTCGCCTGGTATCGTGTCTCAGGAAGAGAAGTTCGTGGAGTTGAAAATTGCCAGTGCATGATCTTCCCTGAAATTTCGCAAGACAGCGGCCAGGATCGTGTCTGTGTGCTTTTGAAGAAGTCTCTGATAGATGTGTGCGCAAAATCTTTCAAACTCTCAAAAACACACGCAGAAGACCACCTATCGAGTCTTCCAGCGTACAGTCTGCCGTTTCTGCGATTCCCGTATCCACGTTAGCGTTCAATCACATTTCAACTGATCATCGCTATGTACAATGTCAAATCGTACGAGCTCTGCTCGCAGGGAAAATAATTTGTTCTGCCCTGTTATACGAAAAAAGTCCGCTCGTTTTTTGCTGATTTCTCCATCAGTCATTCTCTGAACGTTGCTGGGATAACCTTGACTCGGTTGCCTGAACGCCTGGCAACACGAACGCTGATATAATCTCAAACGAACGCGTTTTGAAGGGAGTGTTTCACGTGAAGCTGGCAAGCTACGAGTTCGAAGGCCAGAGAGACTGGGGGTTCGTCAAGCCAGAACTCGGTCTGATTTGTCCCTCCAAAGTTTGGCTCGGTGAAGACGCCCCAGAGACGCTTTTGGAGTTCATCGAGCTGTACCACGAAAGGTTCTCTTTTTTGAAAGAACCATCACCGAACCAGCGTTGGTTGAAGATCGAACAAGTTCACATCGTAGCACCCATACCCAATCCAGTGAGAAACATCATCTGCGTTGGGAAGAACTACGAAGATCACGTCTCTGAAATGGCAAAGGTGGGTCATTCCAAAGAAACGGAGATCTCGCATCCACACTTCTTCACCAAGGCAACAAACACGATGAACGGTCCTTACTCGAAAGTGTATCTGCATCCAAACGTTACTTCTCAGGTGGACTATGAGGGAGAGCTGGCGGTGATCATCGGAAAAAGGGGTATCAACATTCCCGAAGAGAAAGCCATCGAATACGTGTTTGGCTACACGATCTTGAACGACCTCACGGCGAGGGATCTTCAGAAAAACCACGTTCAGTGGTTCAAAGGAAAGAGCCTGGATGGCTTTTGTCCCATGGGACCTTGGATCGTGACAAAAGACGAAATAGGTTATCCGGTTGAACTTGAAATTCGCACCTGGGTCAACGGCGAGCTCAGACAGCACTCGAACACCAAGCACATGATCTTCGACATTGCGAAGTTGATAAGCATTCTCTCTCAAGGTATGACGCTTGAACCTGGTGATATCTTGGCCACAGGGACTCCATCCGGTGTGGGAATGGGCTTCAACCCACCCAAGTTGCTCAAACCGAACGATGTGGTGAGAATAGAGATCGAAAAGATAGGCTACATAGAGAACGAGATGTATGCTTAATGAAACGTCAAGTGATCTAAGTGAAAGGTCCATCGAACGCTCAGAATGAAAATGGGCGGGTTTCCCCGCCCAATGTTCAGTAGGTGAAGCTGGTTTGGTACAGAGTCGTCTCCCAAGTCCAGATGTTGTACTCGACGGATGGTAGATTGTCACAGAAGGCCTTCAACCAGCCCGCCATTTGAACTCCTCCAGACAACGTCAGACCACCGGTTAGTTTGTCATCCAACCTGTTCGATGTGGAAACGGTTGTTTCCGCTTTCAACCAAGGTGAAAGTCTCACAAAAGGTCCTGCGACACTGTAGATGTATGCCGACAGCGTGAACGGTAAACTGAGTTTTTCCGTCACACCAGCTTTCGCAGTTGGTTTAGAAAAGCTTGGTCCACTGTAAGAGGCATTCCGGGAAGCCGAGTAATTCCATGTGCTTCCGTCATACGTGAACTTCAACGATGCATAATGACTGTAGTTGGTGGACACGTTGAATGAAACGCCTGCACTGAACTTCACGTATACCTCGGCATTCACAGTAAACTCGAACTGCAGCCACACAGGTACGAAACTGATCGAAAAGTATATCGGTGAAGGCCTATAAGTGAACAAGTCTGCGGACAAGGTTCTTTCCAAAGTTCCAGTCACACTGATGTCCAACGACGGTTTGATCGTTATCGTTGGAGAAACGGACGCTTCGAACCTCTTGAGTCGCCAGCTCCAACTGAACGTGCCCGTCTTGACCCATCCGTGGTCTATCAAGAGTGAAACTTGCATGGTCAGACTCGTATCGACCCTCGGTGTTGCAGTCATTTGTACAGATGGTGTTGTCGAGGTGGTGAAGGTCAAAGTTTTCTGGCCAGATTGTGAAGCTGAAAAGGTCCAGTTGCCAGAAAAATCGCTCTTCACTTTGTGTTCCACTGGTTTTGTCAGCGCGTCTGGCTTCATCTTCTCGTTGGAAAAGGCGATCTCAAAGGCTGTGTAGTCTCTCAGACTCTGTAACACGTTCACGCTCGACTTTTCATCCACCAAGTTCTTCGGAGTCCCGCCGTTGATCACCATGGTCTCTTTGAGAATGAAGCCTTTCTCGGTTTTCTTCAACTCTGCCTTGTACGTGTTGCCACCGCCGAAGTCCACATACCAGGAACTTGGCTGAGTCTTCGAAACGAAAGCTGGTGAGATCTCTTCGAGCTTCGAACCCTCTGGAAGAACCAACTCGACCGTTCTCTCCGTGACAAGTGAGTTCTTTTCAGATTTCAAGAACGACGCGATGAAGATGTTCTCCTCGATCTGGCTCTCGAAGTACTTAGGTAAGAGCAGATCTGCGAGCTTTTCGTTGTTCTCGAAGCGTTTTCTCGCTATCACGAATCTGTTTTTGTCCTTATCGTAACTGACGAGCCCTTCGACCTTCATCACGATCGTTGCCGTGAAGGTCTTATCAGCCGAAAACTTGATGTCCTTGACCGAAAAATTGGGCGTCGTCCCATAGAGGAAGTAATACTCCTTTGCGGCTTCGTAGAGAAAGTTATCAAAGAGCTTTTGGTCAGCCGTCATGTTCTTGTAGTAATCTGCGTAGAACTTGGGCAGATCTTCCCCAGTGATGTTCTCCTGTCTGGTGATGATCGCAAGACCGTTGTCGTACACTTCGATCTTTTCCGTGATGGTTCTGGTGTACTGAGTCGCAAAGAGCGCGCCGAAAAGAAGTATCATCACTACGAACATGAGCTTTCTAAACATGCCACATCCCCCCTTGGATATTTGAGAAAATTCTCCGATGTCCGGATTAAAAAACGATTAAAGGTCTTCTTTTGCTCTAAGAGAGTTTGAGCAAGATCTTGATGAGCCACATGAGCAGAGCGAACCAGAACAACAGTATGAAAGCGCTCACCAGTCCAAATCTCTTTTTCATCTGTAATTGTTCTGCTTTCTCTCTGTACTCGTCCAGAACTTCTTTTGGGATTGACTTGAGTGCCAAGGCGATGAGCGCTGGGATTATGAGCAGATCGTCCAGCTGTCCAAGCAGTGGTATGAAATCAGGTATCAGATCGATCGGGCTGAGAGCGTAACCGAGTGCGAGCGCTATCAGAATCTTCGATCGTCTCGGGATACGTCTATCTTTTCTCGCCAAGTACAACGCTGCGAGCGTCTGGTTGATCTCCCTGATCTTCACCGTCATTCCTCTCGTTGTATCTAATTTTTACACCATTTTGTCCGCTGGAATATTATAAGGGTTCTGACACGTTCGATCACCTTTGTTCCGAGAACTGACCTTCGAACTGTGGTGTATATTCTTGATGATGGTTTGTTTCACAAAGTAAGGCCGCAACTTTGAAGTGTGGCGAGCTTCGTCAGATTTGTCAAGGGAAAATTTGCAGATGTCCTGGCAACGCTCACACTCAAATGATAGAATTCGTCTCTGAGAGAGATTGGAGGTAGCGAAAAGTTGAGCGTTCAAATACTCAATCTCAATCCTTGCTACGATCACTGGGTCATCATCTCGAACGTCCCAAGAACCCCAAACGTTCTGAGAGGTGATCACGTCGTAAAACTCGTGGATGGGAAAGGATTGAACATCGCGAGGGTTTTCAACTTACTTGGTTTCCATGATTATCTCTGTATCAACGTGCTGGGTGGAGATGTGGGAAAAATCATCTCATCGAAATGTCGCGAGGAAGGCATCAAAACGGCGGAGTTCTGGATCAACGATGAAAACAGGATCAACACGGCGGTTGTGTACGAGTACGAAAAAAGAATGCTCATGGTCAACGAGCCTGGTCCAGTCATGACACCAGACGAGATCGAAAGGTTCATTCACTATCTCGATTCCTTGATAGAAGAAAAAAGTACCCTGGTCATCTCTGGAAGTGCACCGAGAGGATTCGAGGCCAAGCATATGTCAAGGATCGCGCAGATGGCGAAGGAAAGAGGTTGCAGGCTCATGGTAGATATTTCGAATGAATGGTTGAAGGAACTGGTGAAGTTCGAGCCAGAGATGATCAAAGTGAACGCAGACGAGTTCAAGGTGACGTTCGAGCTCAGCAGCCTAAGCATCGAAAGGCTCTACGAGGTCAAGAAACGCTACAAGATCGACGTTCTTTGTGTGACCCTGGGCAAAGACGGCTCCATAACTATCACAGAAGACAGAGTGTTTCACGCCAGACCGAAACTGGTTCACTCAGATTTTTCTGTCGGGTCCGGTGATTCCTTCTTTGCGGGTTATCTTTACGAAGAAGCCATGGACAAATCCATGGAAGAAAGACTGATCTTCGCCACAGCCTGCGGTATGGCGAACACGTTGAAATACGGTGCGGCGATCTTTGATTTGAAAGACTTGTACGAGCAGTTACCGCTCGTGGAGATCGTGGAGGAAAGATTATGAACGCGTACGTTGGTATAGACGTCGGAACCACGAACACCAAAGTGGGCGTTGTCACAAGAAACGGTATAGAGAAGATCTACAAGCTTCAGACTGTCAAGAAGAAGATCGGCAACGTCGAATTCTTCGATATGGACAGTATCGAGAGGGCCGTGAGAAAGACGATCAAAGTGATTCGAAAATCTCATCGAATTGTTGGCATCGCGTGCACCAGTGTCGGAGAATCTGTGGTGCCAGTTGCGTCAGGTGAGAAGTTGCACGATCCTATCGTTTGGTACGACACGTGCACTAAATCTCTGTACGAAGCGTACAGTGGGTTGGTCAATCGCCTGGCGCCTTACAAGATTTCTGGCTCGCGAGACATCTACTATTATTCGCTCTACAAGATCTTATATATGCAGAGAAACGGCATCGTTGAATTGAAGAAGGTCGAGCATTGGCTTCCAGTGTCTTCATACATCGCCTACAGACTCACTGGCAACGCAGTCTGGGACATGACCCAGGCTTATCGCAGCCACATGGTCGATATTCACAGAAGATGCTGGAACGAAGAACTGCTGAAAG
>JAPYWY010000028.1 GCA_028276125.1 Pseudothermotoga sp. | reverse complement strand
CATTGAGGTGGAATTGAGACCCATGAACTGGGAACAACAGTGGGCCTGGGCGAGAAGCGATCCATCGAAGGCACAAGACATGTTCATCATGTACTGGTGGCCCACAGTGATGACGCCGTACGACTTTCTGTTCAGCATGTTCCACACGGAACAGGAAGTGCTGTTCAACCTTTCCTACTACTACAACGAAGAGGTGGACAAACTTATGGACGAGGCCGTGCAACTTGAAGGTACGAATCCAAAGCGCGCCGAGCAACTCTACAAAATGGTAGAAACGATACTGCGCAGAGATCTACCCGCGGTTCCCTTGTACCAGATCAACGATATTTATGTTGTTCACAGATCGATCAAAGGATTCACATCGAATCCCGCTTATCCGAATGTGGTTTTCTTCTACGAACTTGAAAGTGGATCCTGAGGTTGGTTGATCGCGCGTGAATTTTCTGAGGTACACTGTTTCGAGACTGTTTTGGTCGATCTTCGTCGTGCTCGGAGTTGTGTTCGTGGTCTTTTTGGTTTCGAACGTTGTACCCTCTGATCCAGCCGCACTGTGGGTGGGTCCGAAAGCCACCCACAGTGCGATCCAAGCGGCGAGAGAAAAATTGAAGCTTGACAGACCGATACTTCTGAGGTTTGGTTATTTTTTGAAAGACCTGCTTCGATTCGATCTGGGCACATCGATAAGAACGCACAACCCCGTGATCGAAGACATACGAAAGGCTTTGACGGCGACGTTCGAACTCCTGTTGCTTGCGGAATTCCTCGCAGTGGGCTTGGGTATTCCACTTGGAGTTCTCGCGGCGGTAAAGAGAAACAAATGGTTTGACAACCTAAGCAGGGTCTTTGCTGTCGCCGGTGTATCACTGCCGAGCTTTTGGTACGGTATGATCCTGCAACTTCTCTTCTTCAAATGGCTCGGTATATTGCCTCTGTCGGACAGGATCGATACGTTTGTTTCGCTCATCCATCCGTTCGAAGAGAAGACAGGTTTCTATCTGATCGACACTTTGCTGGCGCGAAACTACGTCGCTTTCTTCGACGTGGTGAAACATCTCATACTCCCAGCCATAACACTGGCTGCGTATCCAATAGGTTTGATCATGCGGCAAGTGCGTTCCATGATGGTCGAGGTACTACAAGAGAACTACATAAGAACAGCCTTCGCGTACGCAATTCCTGAGCGAAAGATATATTTTGGTTACGCGCTCAAAAACGCTATAGCGCCCGCGATGGTAACGGTTGCTCTTTCTTTCGCCTACACACTCGTGGGGGCATTCCTTGTCGAACTGATCTTCAACTGGCCGGGACTGGGTAGATACGCCGCGAACGCGATACTGAGCATGGACTATCCAGCCATCGTGGGGGTAACGATAGTGGCGTCGGTGTGCTACGTGCTCATCAATTTCGTTGTTGATCTGATCCAAGCGAAAATAGATCCGAGGATAAGGTTTTGAGGGGGAATCTTTCTGACTTTGAAACTGGTTAGACTCGCTCTCAAGAACCGACTCGCCAAATTCAGTCTCACGATAGTCTCGATCTTTGCCTTGCTCGCGCTGATCGCTCCGTGGATAGTACCCTACAAGGAGCAGGCCTTGGGTGAACCGAACATGGCGGAGCGCTTGTTGTCACCGAGTTTGAGACATCCCTTTGGCACCGATCACATGGGTCGCGACATCCTCAGTCGCATGATTTACGGTGCGAGAACTTCGCTCTTTACAGCGGTCTCAGTCGTCTTCCTCTCAGCTCTGATAGGTGTTCCGATCGGTATCGCAGCAGGTTACTTTGGAGGACTTGTAGACAACGTTCTCATGCGTTTCACAGATGTTTTTTTGTCGTTCCCTCCGCTCTTGCTCGCACTTTTGATCGCTTCGACCCTTGGCAAAGGTTTGTTCAACGCCATCTTGGCGCTCGTGATAACTTGGTGGCCATGGTACGCACGCTTGGTACGATCTCAGGCTTTGTCCACAAAGTCACTCGCGTACGTTGAGGCAGCGAGAGCAGCAGGTGTTTCGAACTTCATGATCATGTTCAGGCACATCCTTCCAAGTTGCATCGCACCACTCGCGGTTCAATGTACTATGGATATGGGTAGCGCCATCCTGGAAGCTGCAGCACTCTCTTTTCTTGGCCTTGGAGTTCAGCCTCCCATGCCTGACTGGGGTTTGATGATCAGCGAAGGTAAGGCTTACTTTTTGAACTATTGGTGGGTGCCAACGTTCCCAGGTTTGTTCATGCTGGTTTTGGTCATGTCTTTCAATTTGCTTGGCGACGTTTTCAGAGAGCTCGTAGATCCAAGGTTGAGGAGGAGAATGTTGATTTGAATGAACTTGTGAAATTCGAGAACTATTCCTTGACTTTCAAGACTCTGTACGGTGATGTGAGAGCGCTGAGAAATCTGTCCTTCACGATCAACAGTGGTGAAATCGTGGCGCTGGTTGGAGAGACAGGTTGTGGCAAGACTGTGACTGCACTTTCGATCATAGGTTTGCTTCCTGAGAACGCCTCGCAGACCGGTAAGATCTTTTTCAAAGGGGTTGAGGTGAACCACGAAAACGTCAAGAGAATACGTGGCAAAGAAGTTGCGATCGTTTTCCAAGACCCCACTTCTTCGTTGAACCCACTCTACAGCATCGAACAACAGCTTGTAGACGTATTCGTGAGTAGATGGGACATACCTAAGAGCGAAGCGAAAGAAAAGATCGATGGACTTCTCAGGCAGGTTCAGTTGTTCGACGTTGACAGAATCCGACGAGCCTACCCGCATGAACTTTCTGGAGGTATGAGACAGCGGGTTATGATCGCCATGGCTCTCGCATGTGAACCAAGTCTCCTCATTGCCGATGAACCGACGACGGCCTTGGATGTGACTGTGCAGAGGCAGATACTCTATTTAATCTGGGAGTTGCAAAGAGCAAGGAAGTTCTCGGTACTCTTCATCACACATGATCTTGGCATCGTCGCACAGCTCGCCGACAGGGTTGTGGTCATGTACGCAGGCAACATCGTTGAGATGGCTCCTAAGAAAGAATTGTTTTCAAACCCGCTACATCCTTACACATCCGGACTTCTGAACTGCGCGCTGGATCCACGTAAGAAGAAATTGCCAGAACCGATCCCTGGTTCTCTACCGTCTCTCACCGGGCTTCTGGATGGTTGTATCTTCAGAGAAAGATGTGGGCGAGTCCAGAACGATTGTGGCATCTTGACGCCTGAACTGGCAGAGGTACGGCCAAGCCATTTCGTTGCTTGCCATCTTTGGAGGGAACAGCGTGGTTGAGGTCAAGAAGCTCAAAAAGTATTTCGTCCTCAGGGGTAAGGGACTGTGGGGAAAGAAATATTTCGTCAAAGCGGTCGACGATGTGAGTTTCTTCGTCAAAGAAGGTCAAAGTATTGCAATCGTTGGAGAATCAGGTAGCGGGAAGAGCACACTGATCCGCTGCATCAACGGCTTGGTCAAACCCACGAGTGGACAAGTGTTCTTGGATGGCGAATCCGTCGTAGGGCTCAAGGGAAATGAATACAAAGAAAAGGTCGCAAAGAAGGTCCAGATGGTCTTTCAAGATCCCACAACTTCTTTGAATCCGAGACTCAGAGTTTTCGACATCATCGTCGAACCCGTTCTCGCACAGCAAAGGGTTCCTAAGGCCCAACTCGTCGATCTCGTGAATGACTTACTACGAAAGGTGGGACTCGATCCTAAGCTTTCAGATAGATATCCTGGCGAGCTAAGCGGTGGCCAATGCCAAAGAGTGGCGATAGCAAGAGCGCTCTCCGTGAGACCCAAGGTCCTGCTCTTAGACGAACCCACCTCTTCGCTGGATGTATCAGTTCAGGCACAAGTTTTGAAACTGCTCAACGAGTTGCGCCAAACTTTCCATTTGACTTACATCTTCGTGAGCCACGATCTGGGCGTGGTGAGAAACGTCGCAGAAAGGGTCTTCGTGATGTATCTTGGAAGGATTGTAGAAATCGGTCCCACAGAGGAGGTCATAGATCAACCTTTGCATCCTTACACGAAACTTCTTATCGAGTCCATTTTTTATCCGGATCCAAATGTTGAAATGAAGAAACCAGCGATCGTTGAAGAGGTGGAAACGACAATGAACGCCGGATGTAGATTCAAGAGTAGGTGCCCGTTTTCTACAAAAGAGTGTGAGATTTACGACATGAAGCCACTCGAAGCATCAAGAGATAGGTACGTGTCGTGTATCAAATGGGAGGTGATGGAAAGATGGTCGAGCTGAGTTTGAGGGATATCGAGCAGATCCTTTTTGGCTGTGCAGTTCTCGGAACAGGCGGAGGAGGAGATTTGCAAAGGGGTTTGGAAACGGTCAGAAGAACCGTGAAGGGGAAGGTCGTGCTCATGGATGTTGATGAGTTCGGTGACGATGATTTGGCGGCGTGCCCGTACTTTGTTGGGTCTGTTTCACCAACGACGAGAACGAAAAATCTTGAAAGAAGGATCGAATCACCTGTTTACGAATCCTTCAAACTCCTCGAGCGTTACATGGGAAGGAAGTTCAGCGCAGTCTTCCCAACGGAACTCGGCGGTGGAAATACAGCCGTCGCGTTCGAAGTTGCTGCACAAACAGGTGTAGTCGTTCTGGATGGAGATCCTGTTGGAAGAGCTGTTCCGGAAGTTCAGCATACAAGCTTCTACTTGCTGAATGTCCCTATGACCCCATTCACAGTCTGCAACCATTTCGGTGACAAAATGATAGTCGAAGAGGTAAGTAGCGACGAGCAAGCCGAGCAAATCACGCGTGCTATGGCGGTTGTGAGTGAAGGCAAGGTCGGTGTCACCTCGCACCCACTGAAAGGCTCCGTGCTGAAAAAGAGCCTTGTGAAGGGTACGATGAGCCTCGCGTGGAAGGTTGGAAAGGCGAGAGAAGATGCTCTCGTCGAAGGAAAAAATCCCGTGGAAGCGATCGTGGATGTTCTGAGCGCGACGATCTTGTTCGAAGGAATGGCTGAGTCCGATGCCAACTGGGAGGACAAAGATGGCTTCACCTACGGTGAGATGCACTTTGCTGGGGTTGGACCGTTCAAAGGCAGGAAATTCAGAATCTGGTTCAAGAACGAAAACCTCGTAGCTTGGATCGACGAAGAGGTGTGTCTGACCTGCCCAGACCTGATCATCGTTCTCAGGGCCAAGGATGGAACGCCCGTGCTGAACCCACATCTGAAAGAAAATGAACACGTTGTGGTCCTCGGTGTTGCTACGAACGAACTCTGGAGGAGCCCAAAGGCGATCGAAATCTTTGGACCGAGACACTTTGGGTTCGATTTCGACGAGGTACTTTTGAATGGGAGGAACAAAAAATGAGGTTCGATCTCTCCAAAGTTGCGATGAAATTAGTCTGCGACATTTTCAAGGTCAAACTCAACGAAGAAGTCGCGATCACGTACGACACACTTTCACATCCTGCAGTCGTAGAAGCTGTGGCCAGCGAGATTGTTCGCGTTGGTGCGAAGCCACTCCTACTGTGCGTTCCAGCTCCGAGAGGAGTCGGCAAGGCTGCGGATCCTGATCTTCCTCTGAAGTCCCTGAGCGCTGCGCTCCAAAACGTCGATGTATGGATCGAATTCAACCAGCAATGGTTGCTGTATTCCTCGGCATTTGAGGCGGCGATAAAGAACAAAAGCCTCAGATACATGTGCTTGGTCGGCATGGATGAAGATATGTTCGTTCGCACGTTGGACATAGATCTCGAGAAATTGGCGAGCTTCATGAAAGCGCTGGCGGAAATCTTGACGACTGCCAAGCAAGTCAGGATAACGAACCCTTCTGGTACCGACGTGAGATTCAGTAACCATCCACAACGTCCCATAGTGTGCGATTACGGTCATGCAAGCAAACCTGGAATTCACATGTTGCCCGGCCAGATGAGCTGGACTCCCATTGAAGAATCGATCAACGGTAAGATCGTGTTCGACGGTTCCATCGTTCCCCCACTTGGAGTGTTGAAAGAACCCGTCACGCTCGTTGTTAAAGAAGGAAGAATCGTTGAGATAGCCGGAGGGAGTCAGGCGCGACAGTTCGAATCGTGGTTGAAGTCTTTCAAGCATGAAGGTATGTTCAGACTCGCACACATCTCACTCGGACTCAATCCGGGAGCCAGGTTGAGTGGAAACGTGCTCGAGGATGAACGCGTCTGGGGCTGCAGCGAATGGGGTATAGGTTACATCAGTGAAGATCTCACCCCCGACGAAGTTTACCCGGATCAAGCACCATCTCACTGTGATGGGGTATGTTTGAACTCAACGATCGTGGTGGACGATAGAGAAATCTTCGTCGACGGCAACTTGGTGGACGAGGAGCTGTGCAGGCTGCTGGAAGACTGATTACATGTATGTACAAGTAATGTTCATGCCAAAGATGCGGTAAAATCTTTTCCAGAAGGGGGGTTTCAGCGATGAAAAGGTTTCTAACGGTACTTCTGCTCATCGCCACGATGATATTGTTCGCAGCGAGGCTTACGATCCTGCACATCAACGACACGCACGGTCATGCGTGGCCCTGGAGTGAGACGAACAATCCAAACATCGGTGGATTCGCTGCGATAGCAACGATCGTTGAAGAGGTGAGAAAAGAGGTTGAAGCTTCGCAAGGTCACATGCTGTTCTTGCACTCGGGTGACATGAACACCGGAGTTCCAGAATCGGACATGCTCGATGCCGCACCGGACATCGTTGCCTTCAACATGATGAAGCTCGATGCCATGGTCTTGGGTAACCACGAATTCGACAAACCAAAAGAAGTGCTCGCAAAGCAGATGAAGCTTGCCAAATTTCCTATGCTCAGTGCTAACTTCCGCGATCCGGAAGGGATCGTCAAACCACAGCCTTACGTCATTAAAGACTTCGGCGATCTCAAGGTCGCGATCGTCGGACTCACGACGGAAGAAACCGCGATCTTAGAACCACTTCATCTGAGAGGTGCCGCCTTTGCAAATTGCGTGGAGACGACCAAGAAGCTCGTCGAAGAGCTCAGAGACAAGGTGGACATCGTGGTCGTTTTGGCACACCTGGGATGGGAACCGGAAGGCGAAGGAAAAACCACGAGCAAGCAACTCGCTCAACTGGTTGATGGCATACACGTCATAGTCGATGGTCACAGCCACACGAAGTTCGATAAAGCGCAAGTCGTGAACGGGGTCATAGTGGTCCAAGCCTGGGAATGGGGTAAGTACGTTGGAAGGCTCGATCTGGAGATAGAGAAGGGGAAGATTGTCTCCTACAGCTGGAAACCCATCCCAGTCAACTTGAAAGTTCATAAAGGTAAGGATGCACAAGGTAAAGACATCTACGAGTTCGTCGACAAACCTTACGAGGAACATTTCTACGTCAAGACTGTGCTCGACTATTTCAGACAACTCGGTGAGGAGAAACTCGGCACGGTGATTGGCAAGACGCACATCCTGCTCGACGGTGAGAGGGCGAACGTGCGTTCAAGGAGCACGAACTTGGCAAACATGATCTGTGACGCGATGATGTGGAAGGTCAACGCTGACGTTGCACTCATGAACGGTGGAGGCATAAGGGCTTCCATAAAACCTGGTGACATCACCGTGAGGGACGTTCTGACGGTTCTACCGTTCGGAAACACGCTGTACGTTCTGAAGATGACGGGCGAACAACTGATGAAAGTTTTGGAATACGCCGCGACCGTCAAGGAGGGCCAAGGAGCGTTCCTGCAAGTTGGCGGTCTGACTTGGAAGAGTGTTGGGGGTAAGGTCGCCGAAGCGAAGGTGAAAGGTGAACCGATAGATCCCAACAGAGTGTACGTCGTCGTGACGAACAACTACCTCGCAGGCGGCGGGGATGGTTACACGATGCTCACAAATCTTGCTGGTTACGACACGGGCTTCAGACTCGACAGCGTCCTAGTTGAATTCATACAGACTGTGCTGAATGGAGAGATAAAAGACTACGATGCATCGCTGAGGTACGTGAGGGAATGAAAGAAAAAGGGGCCTTCGGGCCCCTTCTTTTTAACAGAGACGGTCAATCGAGCGGTTGCCACTCCATATGGAACGTCCCAGGCTTATCGATCCTTTCGAAGCTGTGGGCCCCAAAGAAATCTCTCTGAGCCTGTATGAGGTTCGCAGGTAAATTATCACTCGTGAGACTGAAAAGGTAGTCCAGACAACCGTTGAGTGCGGGTGAAGGTATCCTGAGCAATCGTGCGAAATGACTCACTCTGACGGCAGAATCGAGTCTTTCCTCAACGAACCTTTGGGCCCTCTCATCGTTCAAGAAAGTCACGTTGGCTTGTGAGTCCTTCAACAGCTGTCTCAAAAAATCGAGCATCTTCGACCTGATGATGCATCCAGCTTTCCAGATGCGCAAGACCTCGAGTAGATCGATGCCGTAATTGAACGTCTTGGACGCTTCCTGAATCAACCAGATGCCTTGTGAGTAAGAAAGAAAATATGCCAGCGAGAGCGCTTTTTTCAATTCTTCTGTAGTGACACTCTCGAACGGAGTCGAACTTTTGTGGTACAACTTCGACAATCTTTGTCTTTCCTCTTTGTAATACGATACGACACGCGCGAAGACTGAGGCGGCCATAGAGAACGTGGGAACTCCAAGATCGAGCGCAGCCTGAGTGGACCACTTACCGGTGCCTTTCTGCTCAGCTTTGTCGAGTATGAGTTCAACGAGTGGCTTTCCTGTTTCCTCATCCTTCCATCGCATGATCTTGTAAGATATCTCCATCAAGAACGATGACAATTCACCGTTGTTCCAATCCTCAAAGATGGATCCGATCTGTTCAGCAGAAAGACTCAATCCTTTCCTCATGAGATCGTAGATTTCTGCGATGCTCTGCATGATGCTGTACTCAATACCGTTGTGCACCATCTTTACGAAATGTCCTGCTGAACCATCACCAACGTACGTGCAACAAGGTCCATCCTCTGTCTTGGCTGCTATGTCGAGCAGAATCTTTTCGACCAGGGCGTAAGCGTCCCTCGTTCCTCCCGGCATCAAAGATGGACCATGCAGAGCACCGTACTCTCCACCTGAGACGCCCATACCCAAGTAGAGGATACCTTCTTTAGCGAGTTCTTTCAGTCTTCTGTCTGTGTCTGCATAATGTGAATTTCCTCCGTCTATTATGAGATCTCCCTTCTCCAGATGTGGCAAAAGCTCGTTGATCATATCGTCGACAGCTTGCCCGGCCTTGACCATGATTATTATCTTTCTTGGTCTCTGAAGACTGTTCACGAAGTCCTCGATGCTGTAAGCAGGTACTATCTTTTCAGACTTCACCCTCTCCTCGATGAACCTCTTCGTCCTCTCTGCGGTTCGATTGTAGACAGCGACAGCGTAACCTTTCCGCGCGATGTTCAGAACCAAGTTCTGCCCCATGACCGCAAGACCAATGAGCCCAATGTCTGCCTTCACCATGTCCGACCTCCTCTACAGTAACAATAATACAACACGAGCTCAAGTGTACACGAAGTAGCTACCTTCTCTCACTAAGATTTGCACTGGTTCGTCCAGCTGGAACTCCTCTTCGCTGTTTATGAAAATGGTGTCTTCGAGCTCCTGCAATTTCACTTCGTAACGCGTCTTCGCACCGAGATAGAGCTTGCCGACGATCACACCCTTCAACAACAAGTCGTTCGAAGTTTTCTTGATCGAAGCGTTGGAGCCACTCAGGATGGCTTCCTCCGCTCTTATGACCAAGCTCAGTTCTTCACCTTTTTCAGCAGTAACAATACCCAGTTTCTTGATCAATTCAGGCTTCGTTCGAACAACGCAGTTCACCCCGACGAAATCGGCAACGAAAAGGTTTACTGGCTTTCGATATATCTCACGAGGCTCGCCCACCTGGAGTATCTTACCGTTGCTCATCACGGCTATTCTGTCGGCTATGCTCAGTGCCTCTTCTTGGTCGTGTGTCACATAAAGTGTGGCGATCTTGAGTTTTTTCAACATTGCTCTCAACTCGAAACGGATCCGCATCCTTATCTTCGCGTCAAGGTTCGACAGAGGCTCGTCCAACAGGAGTAAGTCAGGTTCAACAACGATCGCCCTTGCGAGTGCCACTCTCTGTTGTTGTCCACCGGACAGTTGACCTGGCTTTCTGTTCGCCAAGTGTCCTATGTCGAGAAAGTTCAAGACCCATTCAACTTTTTCTTTGATCTTTTCTTTGCTGAGCTTCCTCACCTTCAGGCCGTAGGCGATGTTTTCGAAAACGGTCATGTGTGGCCACAGAGCGTAGTTCTGGAAAAACATGGCAACGTTTCGCTTTTCCGGGGGTAAATCCGTCACATCTCGGCCCTTTATGTAAATCTTTCCACCGTCCAACTGTACAAAACCTGCCACAGATCTGAGCAACGTTGTCTTTCCCGAACCACTCGGGCCGATCACCGCGAGCAATTCTCCTTCTTTGATCTCGACCGAAACGTCGTCCAAGGCTTTCACATCACCGTAGTATTTCTTCAAACCCTCAGTCTTAAGCACTACCATGATTTCATCCCCCAATTCCAGCTATGTATTCTGCCTTCAAGAACTTCTCGATAACCAACATGAACAAGAGGGACGGTATCATGAGAACGATTGCGATTACACTTGCGATCTGCATGTTGTAACCAGCACTCGCTGTGTACATGAGCACGGGGGCCGTCTGTATGAAAGGA
>JAPYWY010000053.1 GCA_028276125.1 Pseudothermotoga sp. | reverse complement strand
GCGTTGCTTCTATGCGATGTTCGCTCAGAGCCGAAGGTTTCAGATTTGCTCGTGGAAGATGGCAAGGTCGCAGGAATAGGGAATTTCACAGAAGTGACTGCTGAGGAAATTCACGACATGTCCGAAAAACTCGTCATGCCAGGTTTTGTGAACGCACACACGCACGCTGCGATGACACTGATGAGAGGCTTGGCGGAGGATCTCAGACTCAAAGAGTGGCTCACGGAAAGGGTATTTCCCATAGAAGAGAGACTGAGCGAAGAGGACGTTTACTACGGTACGATGTTGGCACAGTTGGAAATGGCACGAAGAGGCATCGTCGCGTACGCAGACATGTACTTTCACTGTGGTGCCGTTGCGAGGGCTGCCCTGGATTTCGGCATGAAAGTTTTGATCACGCGCGGTTTGGTTGACGTGGATTCCGACAGAGGTAGGTTGAAGCAGAATGTTGATTATTACGAGAGATGGAATGGAAAGGATGGTCTGGTGAAGGTTGGTTTTGGGCCTCACGCGCCTTATAGTTGTTCAAGGGCTTACATAGATGAGATTGCGAAGACGGCGTTGAAACTGAATGCGCCTGTGATGATCCATTTGTACGAGACGGCGGACGAAAAGTACGAACTGAAAAATTTACTGAGTACCTCTTTGAAGGATTGCAAAGTTTTGTTCGCGCACTGTGTGCACGTCAAAGATGAGGATGTCAGTTTGCTCGCACGGGAGAACTTCTTCGTCGTGCACAATCCTACGAGCAATCTCAAGCTCGGCAGCGGTATAGCCCCAGTTCAGAAGATGATCGAAAAGGGTGTGCAAGTGTGTCTCGGCACCGATGGTGCAGCGAGCAACAACACTCTCGACGTTTGGCACGAAATGCGTTTGGCCGCCTTGTTGCAAAAGGTTTCAGATCCAAGGAACATTTCCATCCAGCAGGCGTTGAGCATGGCCATAGAGCAAGGTGCCAAGGCTGTGGGCCTCACGTCCGGTAAGATCGAAGTTGGTGCGGACGCCGATTTGATCGTCGTCGATCTGAAGAAACCATGGTACGTACCACGCGACAGGATCAAGAACCACATCGTTCACTCTGGAAACTCCTTGGACGTCTTCGCCACGATGATCAAGGGTCGGTGGGTCTACTATGACGGAGAGTATCCCACGATCGATGCAGAGTATGTCTTCGAAAGGTGCGAGGAGGCGATCGGCAGATTGACAGGTACAACAGACTGAGCGAACATCTGAAACGCCGTTACGGTGCGAGGGTGCACAGGCTCGTCATAGACGCAGGGTTCACGTGTCCCAACAGGCTAAAGAATGGTCCATGCATCTTCTGCGATCCCACGGGTAGTGGATTCAACACGCTACGGGGTTTATCTATTCGCGAGCAGGTGCTCAGACAAAAAGAGTGGGCAAGCAAGAAGTACGGAGCGAGTAAATTCATAGCTTACTTTCAAGCCTTCACCAATACGTACGCACCTGTAGATACGCTCCGTGAGAGATACTCAGAAGCTTTGGTGGATGATTCCATCGTTCAGCTTGCAATCTCGACCAGACCAGACTGCGTTCCGGAAGAAGTGTTGAACCTGCTGGACGAGTTCAAAACTCGAGTGGACGTCTCGGTAGAACTGGGGCTACAAACGATCAATTCAAAAACGCTGAGGATACTGAACAGGGGCCATGGTGTTGCCGAATTCGTGGATGCTGTGCTGAGGGCAAAGGAACACGGTTTCGAGATCGTCGTTCACGTGATCGTCGATCTGCCGTGGGACGAGCTCGAAGATGTCGTCGATACTGCGAAAACGCTATCTTACTTGAACGTGGACGGTGTGAAGATCCACTCTCTCTACGTCGTGGAAGACAGCCCCCTTGGAAACATGTTCAGAGAGGGGAAATTCCAGCCAGTGAGTCTCGAGTCCTTCCTCGACAGGATCGTGGCGTTCCTGGAACATCTCTCACCGAGCATCGTTATACACAGGTTGGTCTCCGATCCTCCTAAGGTAGGAACACTGTTTGCACGTTGGGGTCTTTCGAAGACTCAGCTTTTGAGCATGATAGAGACCGAACTCGAGCGAAGAAACACCTTCCAAGGTGCGAAATTTAAGCCCGCCAGAGGCGGGCACATCAATCGATCTTGAGACAGTCTTTGAGATCGAAGGTTTCACTCTTCAGAAGGAGTTTCTGTTTGAAGAACTCGACGATCAATTTGTAACGCTTCAACCTGTGTGAGTAACTCGCTTGGACACTGTGACCGTGGGCACCTTTCTTGAAAATCGCTATGTAGACTTCTTTCCCAAGATCCTTGAGAACGTGATAAAACATCAGCGATTGATCGAGTGGACAGCGATAGTCTTCGAGGCTGTGTATGAGCAACAACGGTGTTTTCACGTTCTTGGCGTGGAACAGAGGACTGAGTTTTCTGTAGTTTTCGTTAGTCAGTGGATCGTCGCCGATGAGACTCTTATCGAACCAAAAGCCAATGTCAGAAAAGGCATAGCTCGTGAGCCAGTAACTTATACCGTTCTCGCTCACCGCGGCTTTGAACATGTCGCTCTGGGTTATCGCCCAGTTTGTCATGAAACCTCCGTAACTGATCCCCGTGATGCCGATGTCCGTGATGGCTTCCTTTCTCTTCAGTTCTTCCACACCACTCACGATGTCCTTGAAATCCTCCAAGCCCGTCCTTTCCTTCACCGCGAGGGCGAACTCTTCGCTGTAGTTGTCGCTGCCACGCGGGTTCGTGTAGAGAACATAGAAGCCTTCCTGCGCGAGCAATTGCCCCATGAAATAGAGGCATCTACCGTACGCACCCTTTGGACCACCATGCACGAACACGATCAGAGGCGCTGGTGAACTGTCGGGTTTGAGGTACCAAGCATCGATCTTCATCCCATCGAAACTCGGATACTGAAAATAGTTCAACCTTCTCACCGTGACGGTTTCCAAGAACTGTTCGTTCAAGGACGTGATCTTCTCTTTTTGCCCCTCTCGGTGCAAGTAAACTTCTGCTCCACGCTCATCGTCGACGGCCACGTAGACGACCTTTCCATCTTCACTTGCGTCGAAACAACTCACGGCACCTTCGTCGAACACAGCTTCTTTCTCGAAGGTACGCAGGTTCATTCGCTCCAACTTCACGTTGCCACCTTCTCCGCTCTTGAAGTACACCCATTCACCAGCAGCGACGGGATAGCTCTCGCTGTCAGATGCCCACACCTCGAGGCTGATGTGCCCAGAATTGTCCAAGCCGTACTGTTCGGTGAGTGGAACGATCCGACCTCTCTTCAAAAGATACACATAGTCATGTTGGAAAGCGTTCTTCTTCTCTCTTCCGAGCAGTACCAAACCTTCCTGCGATTCGCTCGTTGCGATGAATCCGACGTCTTCAAGGATAGTCCTCTTCGATCCTTTGCTGTGAAGGAAAATGTCGAAGCGCGTGAACGGAGACTTTTCGCGAGAGAGCGTGTAAACTATGCCTTCTTTCGACCAGAACGCGTATGCCACGTTCCTTTCTTCGAACTGTGTCAGTTCTTGACGCGATTCGACATCGAAGACGTGGAACACGTCCCTTTGATCGTCCAGAAATCCCTTTGCGTCGAACCAGACGGGAATGCGTGTTTCGAAGTACAAATCTGGATCGTTCCTCCTCTTCTGAGTGACGACGAAAAGGTTGCGCTCGTCGCAAGACCAATCGAAGAAACCCACCGCGTCCGCCGTCAACAGGGTGTAGCTTGAAAAGTTTGAAAGCTCCATGATGCAGAGAGCGCTCTTGTCTTCTTGCTTCTTCAGATAGGCCAACCTTCGCGAACTCGGTGAGAAGCGAGGTTTCGAAGTGTCTTCAGCCAAGAAGAAACGTTCTTTCGTCGCGAGGTTGTACAAGATCAACTGTCTGACGGCCTTGTTCTTTTCAGGATCGATTCTCTTGATGGAGTACGCCAACCAAGTTCCGTCGGGACTGATCTTCACCTCAGTTGGGACAACCAGCTTCGCGAAACTCGACACGCCCCACACGTTGCTTCCCTCCTACTGCGAGAGTTTGAACTTGTTCATCCTCAGTGCTCTTTGTCCATCGAATTCTCTTTTGATCCGTTCAACCTTGCGCTTCAATCTCTCAAGGTCAACGTTGGATTCGTATCCAACAGGCTCGTTCTTCATCAGAATTCGTGCAATTTTGGTCACGAGCAACCCGACGTTGTACGCATCCATCATCGCTTGAACGTCTTCGGTTGGGTCCTGCGAATGCGTGTAGGCCATGGACCAAGGAACGATGTGAACACCCATGCTGTTGAACGCGACGACCATGTAAGATATCGCCATCATCACACCGCTGTCCGAACCAGCCGCTATGAACCCTGCCACCTTCCCTTCGAGCAAACTTTTGCCCACATGATCGATCATGTTCTCCAAGCTCGTGAGCCTGTCGATGAAGTTCTTCAGAACTCCGTTGGGTGCGTACCAATACACCGGCGTCGCGACCACGAAGCCCTGCGCTTCGATGAGCTTGGAAGCGATGGCGTTGAAGTCGTCATCTTCGATCAAGCAAGGATACTTGCAGAATTTTTCAACGTCTGAAGCGCATCCCGAGCAAGGTTTGATGGTGTGATCCGAAAGATGTACGATCTCGAACTTTCCCTGCGCGTCACGTACACCTTCTGCGGCGACGTGAAGAAGCTGAGATGAGCAGCCATACTTTCTCTCGGAGGCGTTCAAAAGAACGATCGAAGGTTTCACGACGAATTCCTCCTCGAGTCTTTCTTGACAAAATCTTAGCCTAAGAGGGGGCAAACATGTTGAAGGAAAGATTACAAAAAGGGGCCGCTGCGGGCCCCTCACAGTGACTTCAGATCGATTTTGTGATCTTCAAATGTTCGTGCACAGGTTCTGTGAGTACTCTTTCAATCCGTTCGAGCGCCCAGTCTATCTCTTCTTTCTCAATCACGAGAGGTGGTGCGAATCTGATGACCTGTTCATGCGTCTCTTTGCAGAGTATTCCCATCTGTGCGAGTTTCTCACAGAAGGGACGAGCAGTGCCGAACTCTCTCTTTACCTCAACACCTATCAGTAAGCCCTTCCCTCTGATCTCCTTGACGTAATCGCTCTTGATTCCCCTGAGCTGGTTCATGAAGTATTCTCCGAGTGTTCTCGCCCTCTCGTCGAGTTTCTCCTCAATGAGCACGTCTATCGCTGCTATGCCGACCGCCGCGGCGAGCGGGTTTCCTCCGAACGTGGAACCGTGATCTCCTGGCTTGAGTACGTCCATCACGTCATTGCTCGTGAGCACCGCAGAAACCGGATAGATTCCTCCACCGAGCGCTTTTCCGAGAATGAGAACGTCAGGTTTGGCGTCCTCCCACTGCCAGGCGAACATCCTTCCAGTTCTGCCCAAACCTGTTTGGATCTCATCGAACATGAGCAGAATGCGATGCTTCGTCGCGATCCTTCTCAGTTCTGCCAGATACCCTTGCGGTGGTACCCTGACTCCACCTTCACCTTGGATAGGTTCGACGAGTATGCCGAGTGTACGATCGTCGATGAGGTTTTCAAGGGCGCGTGCGTCACCAAACGGGGCAATCTTGAAACCCGGTGTGTAGGGACCAAACCCATCTCTGTACTGATGTTCCGTCGAGAAAGAGACTATCGTGATCGTTCGACCATGGAAATTACCATCGAGAGCGATGATGTTTCCTTCGTTCATGGGGATACTGCGCTTGTAGTACGCCCACTTTCTGGCTATCTTAAGCGCACTTTCCACCGCTTCGGCACCCGTGTTCATGGGCAAGACTTTGTCGTACCCTGCGAACTTTGCAAGTTTTTCCTCGAAAAGACCGAGCACGCTGTTGTGGAAGGCACGGGATGTGAGCGTGACCTTTTGAAGCTGCCGTTCGAGCGCCTCGATGATCTTCGGGTGTCTGTGTCCATGGTTCAGTGCCGAGTACGATGACAACATGTCTAAATATCTCTTTCCTTCCACATCCCAAACCCAAACTCGCTCCGCTCTATCGATGACGACAGGTATCGGTTTGTAGTTGTGAGCACCGTACTTGTACTCCAGATCCATGTAATCTTGACTTCTCATCGACGTTCCTCCTTTCTCTGCAACAACATCATAACATCTGAGCCAAAAATTTCAAAGTCTGGCAAAATATGCCAATCCTTCGCCAAGGAGAACTAATCTTGACCAATATGGTTATACTTTCTCTTTCTCACGTATGCTCACGTATGCTCTCTTATGCTTTCGTATGCTCGCACCTTCAAACGACGTGGTAAATTCTTCTTGAGGTGATGCGCATGAAAAGGTTCGTGGTTTTGGTGTGGCTCTTTTCTCTCACGGTGGCCTTCGCTTGGTCCGCACACGAGACGCTGACTTATTTGATCGTGAAATCGACCTTGCCGAACGCTGATGACCTGGTGGAAATAACACCATACAGCTACAATGAGAAAAGAATCTACAACATCGAGAGGTTGATCTTGGACGACGTTTGTGGACGGTTCATGGTCAATTTCATTCCAAGCTGGGCCAAGTTCTACCCTCCAGATCCGGCTCCTATCAACAATAAGGTACCAGTTTGGCAGGTACTGACCGTCTATTCGGTCGAACCAGACCTCGGCATGGACGAGGGCTTGAATCTGTCACCACTTCAGTCGATCATCGGTAACAGTCAAGGCGTTAGGCACATGAAGTACAAACTGCTCTTCTTTGACTTCTTCGAGGGGAGCGAGTCTTTCCTGTACTTCGTCGAGATGTCCAAGCAGGCATTTCAGAGGAACGATCGATACTGGGGTTACAGATTCTTAGCGAGGGCGATCCATCATTTGGAGGATCTGTCGATGCCCTACCACAACGCACCAGGCAGGCTCGGTGATGTTTTGGAGAGTCTTCTCTGGAACAGAGAGAAAGGCATGGAACTTGCTTACAGACACTTCTCGTACGATGAATATCTCGCTTACTTGTTGTACCTTGAGGATCAAGAAGCGATCAACTCGATCGTTGAGGCACAGCCGAAACGGGTGAAGAACATGAGAGAACTCATCCAGCGTGTAAGGTTGCTCGGTCTGAGAAATTTGGAGGATGTGGACGAAATCTTCGTGAGAGTGTATCCAAACCTCGACAGGTCCCTCAGTTGGAACGACTTCGAAGCGAGTGCAAAGCAGCTGGAAGAACTGAAGAGAATCACGAACCACATCATGAAGGACTTTTCAGCTTATCTGAAGGGATTCCTCTTGGATTTTCTGACTCAAGTAGGTGAAATTTGACGAAACGGGAAAAACACTCTGGCGCATCCGTCATTTGTCTGTTATAATGTTAACACGGTGAACGCTCACGAAAGGAGGTGTACCCGAAAGGGTGTGACTATGGCGAAAAAGAAGATCTTGGTTGTTGACGATGATCCTTCGATCATCGAGCTGGTGAGTTACAACCTGGCCCGTGAAGGCTACGATGTACTCAAAGCGTACGACGGAGAAGAGGCACTCAAAGTTGCGACGAACGAAAGCGTGGACATGTTCATTGTGGACATCATGCTCCCGCAGATGGATGGATTCGAACTCGTCAGACAGCTCAGGGCCATGGAGAAGTACAAGAACACGCCGGTCATCTTCCTGAGCGCCAAGGGTGAAGAGTTCGACAAGGTCCTTGGCTTGGAACTCGGTGCCGATGACTACATCACAAAACCCTTCAGTGTGAGAGAAATGATCGCGCGTGTCAAGGCTATTTTCAGAAGGATCCAGCTCAGCGCTCAGGAACGAGAAGAGAGGCCAAAGAAGATCGTGGCCAAAGGACTGGAAATCGATGTGGAAAGGTATGAAGTGAGGGTGAACGGTCAGAAGGTTGCGTTGACCCCGCTCGAGTTCGAATTGTTGAGGTTCCTCGCGGAGAACGAGGGGAAAGTGTTCAGCAGAGATGTGCTGCTCGACAAACTCTGGGGTTACGATTACTACGGTGATACGAGAACTGTTGATGTGCACATCAGAAGGCTGAGAACGAAGATCGAAGAGGATCCATCGAATCCCAAGTACATCATCACGGTGAGGGGCAAGGGATACAAGTTCAGAGATCCTGGGAAGGAAGAATAATTCGTGGTAGTCTTGCTCATCGTCGCCGCAGTTGCAGCGATAGGGTTTTTTTTGTACTCATTTTCGTTGCTGAGGATCAACAAAAATCTTCTTCGGTTCTTCAGGAGGGTGGCAGAGCTTGCAGACGTGGTTGAAGACTCTCCACCCTCTTACGTCTTAGAACGACTTCGCAAGAAATTGAAGACGATAGAGGAAGAACTGTCGATAGCTCAGAGGAGTAGAGAGAACGTTTTGACTCTGCTCGACAACATTTCCGACCCCATAATTTTCGTTGAAGCCGATGGAACTATAACGTTCGCGAACACCGCGGCACAGAAGATCACGCGTTCTGAACCCATAGCGAGAAAGATATACGAAGCAGTTGAGGATTACTACGTCATAGAGATGTTTGAAGAAACCGTGAGGACATGGCAAGCGCAAGAATCCGAGATAGTCATGTACGTGGACGACGAGAAGAGATACTACTCTTGCAAGATGATACCTGTGATACTGCCGAGGGGAGAACGAAGAATAGTGATCATAATGAGGGACGTGACGAAGGAACACGAACTGAACGAGTTGAGAAAGCAGTTCGTGTCGAACGTTTCTCACGAACTGAGAACTCCGCTGACGTCGATACACGGTTATGCCGAGACTCTTCTCAGCGATCCGGACATGGACGTGGAAACGCGCAAGAGATTCTTGACGATCATCGAGAACGAATCAGCAAGGATGTCGAGGATGATAAAC
>JAPYWY010000027.1 GCA_028276125.1 Pseudothermotoga sp. | reverse complement strand
TTGATATCTTTGACGGGCAAGATCGTCGAGGAGGCTACTTTGTGATGGATGTCGCCAATTTGATACGTGAGTTCAATGCGAGGATCACCATGATCAAGTATCAAGAGGAGATCTTGCCAGAGGATGTGAAGTTTGGTTCTTCGCCCTGTTGGCTCGTCGAGGAAGAAGAACCGTTCGTTTCGGAAGGACCTGAAAAGATCATCTTCGTCGACAGTAGGAGGCGGCGGTTCACGTCCATAGAAGTTGAGGGGTACGTTTTGCTGCTCACTCAGATCGTCACGGGTGCGGTGCTCCTCGAGAATGAACGATGTAAACCGTTGTTCTCTCCCGACGAACCCCCGATCGTCAAGCTCGTGCTCGGTGTTCCCGATGTGATCGCGAAACGTTGGAACATACCAAACGGAGGGCAAGTGAGCATAGGAAATCTTTCGTGCGATGTAGCCGTGGGACCAACCGCCAAGGATGCAACGGACTCGTACATGCAAGAGATCGAGAGAAGAACCGTGGAACGTTTTCTTCAGGACGGACTCGTTGTCAAGGATGGAGCGATAAACTTCACGACGCCTGCTTTCCAAGTTGACCGTGGTCCGTTGGGCTTGGTGAAAAACATACACATGCCCTACGTGGATGCAGAAAAATTCAGAACTTTCGGGTTTATGAAGAAGGGACAGAGATCGAGATGTTTCGCAACACAACTCGCGGAGGGTGAGGAGCTCTTGAAAGTGATGAGCTATCTGAAACTCTCTGACACGCCTGGGCTCAGGGGTTTGGTGCGTATCGAAGCCGTGGTTGAGAGAGATTGGTTCGCTGGTTCGAAGAAGCTCATCTTCGAGCTCTTTGGAAAGCTCTGTGGCACACTCGTGAAGGTGAGTGATGACAGCGGTCTCATTCCGAGAACACCCGAGGATACTCTACCTGTGGTGTTCTTGGAGAAGTATCTCGATAGGTATTTTTACAATGAAACCTACGTCAGGTGCGCGTTCATCGAGGCGGTGAAGAGTCCGAAAAGTCTCTCCAGAGAAACGTCGTGAGACTGTACAAAAACGGCCCCGGTTCATCACCGAGGCCGAGATGCGTTCTTCAGTTTCAATCGATGGATGTAGATCCTCACTCTTCTCCGATCTGCATCCTCACGAACCTCGTGACCCTGATGTTCTCCCTGATCTTGGCGATGGCTTCATCGATGACTTGCTTGACGGTCTTTGTATCGTCGAATATGTACTTCTGATCGTAGAGACAGACTTCCTCGAAGAACTTCTCCAACTTTCCTTGAACGATCTTTTCGATGACCTGCTGCGGTTTGTTGGATTCTTTCAGCTGTGCCAGATAGATTTCTCTTTCCTTCTCAATGACTTCCTGTGGTACATCCTCTCTCGACACGTACCTCGGTCTCATTGCTGCCACCTGCTTGGCGAGGTTGTAAGCGAGTTCTTTGAACTCTGGCATTCGGGCGACAAAATCGGTTTCGCAACCGAGTTCCAAGAGGACTCCTATCTTGTCGTTGAAGTGGACGTACGCGGTGACGATACCTTCCTTCGTCGTTCGAGATGCCTTCTTCTGAGCGACCGCTGCCCCACGCTTCCTCAGTATTTCAATTGCTTTCTCAAAATCACCGTTCGCTTCGCTCAGAGCAGTCTTGCACTCCATCACTCCGGCACCGGTCATTTCCCTCAACTTTTTCACCATTTCAGCGCTGATTTCCATCTTCCGAACCTCCTCGGACAAAGATTTATTGAAAACGGGCCGAGCGATATTATAGCACACCGTTACCGTACAGTTCCTTCAGAGTTTTCAGAACGTTGGGTGGGACCCAGTTGCTCACGTCTCCACCCATCGACGCAACCTCTCTGACCAACCCCGACGAAAGGAAAGAGTACTTCTCGTCCGTCATAAGGAAAACGGTTTCGAGTTCATGCCAAAGGTGTTTGTTTGCGATGGCCATCTCCAGTTCGTATTGAAAGTCCGTCACCGCACGCAGTCCCCGAACTATCGTTCTGATGTTCTTGTTCTTGGCGTAATCTACGAGTAGACCACTGTGATTGTCAACATGAACACGTGGCTCATCCCTCAGCAGTTCTTCGATCAATTCGAGACGCTTCTCGAGAGACAGCAACGGTTTTTTCTTGGGATTGACCATCACGACAACCCACAGCTCATCGAATATCTTCAACGCCCTCTGGATCACATCCAGATGTCCGTAGGTGATCGGGTCGAACGAACCTGGGTATATGGCTTTCACTTGTCTCGACCTCCACACGAAACTTGGTAGATTTTCATCGTTTCCACCGCGATCGCGGAAAGTTTGTTACCGTAGACGCACCCCGTGTCCAATCCAACCTTGTCCTTCAACACTAAGACATCCTGGAAGGGTGTATGACCGAAGAAAATCCTGAAATTTGGCAGTGGGTTCTCACTGTAGATGAATTCGTACCTGATCCAGAGCATGTCGAATCGATCCTGCTTTTCCAACGGGACGTTCGGTCTGACTCCCGCATGGACGAAGAGATCGTTCCCTTGAACATAGTAGATCAACGTCGACTCCAACAGTTCTATGTGTTGCTTCGTTATTCTGTCCACACCCCCGTAGCTCCTGAGGGTCGCCCCTGCTCCGTTCATCATCCAAAGATCGAGATTCTCACCTTTGAGAAGATAATCGAGCATCATCTGTTCGTGATTTCCTCTCAAAAAGACACAGTCGTAGCTCTTTGAGAGCTCCAACAGTGTCTCGATCACGCCTTTGCTGTCAGGGCCCCTGTCGATGTAATCACCGAGAAAGATGAGCTTGGTCCCTTTGGTCAGGGGTAATTTTCCGAGCAACTCCTTCAGACAGTTCGAGCAACCGTGTACGTCACCTATCACGAACGTCAATCATTCCACCTCTCAGCACGACGTACATGACGAATCCCAGCAAAATCGACAGAGCACTCAAAAGTTGAGCAAGTCTGATCGATCCGACATACATGCTGTCCAATCTGAGCCTCTCTATGCAGATTCTTCCGAGCGAATAGAAGCACAGGTACAACGAGAAAACTTCTCCGAAGTTCTTCCTGTATCGCCCCATATAGTGTGTCAACAGCAAAAACAACAGAAAGTCCCACACAGATTCGTAAAGAAAGGTTGGGTGAAAATATTCGTATTGCTTGAACTCCAAAGATCTCATAGCGATGGGAACGTACATCTTCCACGGTAGGTTCGTGGGCTCTCCGAACGCTTCATAGTTGAAGAAGTTGCCCCACCTTCCGATCGCTTGACCGAGCGGTAGGTACGCAGCGCCCAAGTCCAACGCCTGCAAGGGTTTGAAAGTGACGTTCTTCTTCAAAGTTGAGTACAGCAAAAAGACCGTTATGCCTGCGAGGATCGCCCCTTGGATCGAGAGACCACCGTGCCACAATTTAAAGATCTCCGACGGATTCTTCGAGTAGAACTTCCAGTTCGAGATCACGTACAGCGCTCTGGCTCCAACGGCACCAAACACTACAGAATAAAAAACAAGTTCATCCACCTGATCCAAATTGACGTTCTCTCTTCTTGCTTGTCTGCGCGCGAGCGAATAGGAAACGAGTACACCAATCAGAATGAACAGAGAGTAGAACCGAAGCTCGAATGGTCCAACCTTGAACAAGTATTGAGGCAGAACCAAGCGACCCTGAAACACGTAAGCGAGGAATATCACCAGAGGGATCAAGAAGAGGAGTGAAATTAAAGCGCGTTTCATGTTCATTTCCCCAACATGGTTTTCTCGATCATGCTGATCTGGTTCTTGATCCTGTGGGCGGATTTGTAATCCTCCCTCTTCAGAGCTTCCTCCAGCCTGTGCTTCAGGACGTACAGATGTCTCATGGCTACTTCCCTCTGTTCCACCTGGCTCTCGCCTTCTCTTCCGAACATTTCCCTGAGGACCGCAACCGGAACGATAGAGAAAACGAGATCTTTCGAAGAGAGATGATCTCCAGAAAGATTTCCAAGGTCTGAATCCTGAACGACACGCATGTATCCAGCGAGGTACTTCAGATTCTCGCGTTTGAAAACAGCTGCCTCCTTCAACACCTTCCTGAGGCAGTTTGGACACACGTGCACTTCCTTCGGCATCCCATCAGAGAGAAACCTGTAAACCTTCACGTTGATTTCGGTATTGCACACATCGCAACTCACGTGATCACCTCTACGGAGTTGTACAAGGACATTGCCTTTTGAACACCCTCCGACAGAATCGTTTGCACGGCTTGAACGGCGACGTCCAAAACTTTGTCGAGAACTAAGCGTTCCTGGACTGAAAAATCGCTCAAAACAAACTGCGCCAAATCCACACCTTCAGGTTTCGGACCTATACCGATCCTGACCCTGACGAACTGGTCCGTTTTCAGATTTTCAATGATGGATTTCAAACCGTTGTGTCCACCGGCGCTGCCTTTTCGCCTGATTCTGATCCTTCCGAGTGGTAAGTCGACGTCGTCGTACACAACGATTATATCATCCACCGGCACACCGTACTTTGCGACCAATGTTCCAACGGCCAGACCACTCACGTTCATGTACGTCAAGGGTCTGACCAGACGTACCTCTCCACACTCGAGTAACTCGTAGTTGGTCTCACGAACGAGATTTGAGCTGCAACCCACTCTCTGAACGTACCTGTCCAAGAACATAAAACCCACGTTATGCCTGTTCGAGGCATAACGTGGTCCTGGATTACCCAGCCCTACTATGTAATGCATCACTCTTTCTCTTCTTCGGTCTCCTCTGCTTTCTTTCCTTTCTTTATCACTTCAGGTTCCGCGGTCTCCGCTGGAGCAGCTGCCACGACTTCTTCTGCTTGGAGTCCTCTCGGCACGATGACTGTCACCAGTGCTTCATCTGAAGCTAACAATGCCTTCATCCCCTCGGGGAGTTTCAAATCGCGCACATGATAGGATTCCCCGAGGTCCAGGCCGCTGACGTCTATCTCTATATGTTCGACCAACGCGCTGGGCAGCGTCTCGACGGGTAACTCCGTGTGTAGGACTTCCATTATGCCACCCTTCTCAACCCCGACGGGCTTTCCGACGACGCGTATGGGTATTTCGATTCGCATGACGTGTCCCATGGCAGGTCTGTAGAAGTCGATGTGAACGATCTCATCAGTCACCTTGTCGATCTGGACTTTCTTAACGAACACTTCTATGTTCTGTGTTTCCCCATCGACGTTGATCTGCAAGGTGACTGGTTTGGCCTCGGACAGCGCATGGACAAACTTTTCCACTTCCTGCTTCTTCAGCTTGATAGCCATCGGTTTCATTTCTGGACCGTAGATGACCCCGGGGATGATGCCTTGGTTCCTGAGTCGCCTCACAGGTCTCTTACCGTGCTCCGTTCTGATCTCAGCCGTTAGCTGCATTCAGACACCTCCTCCTCATTTGAACAGGATACTCACCGATAGATTCTTTCTGATCCTCATGATAGCCTCTCCCAGAAGGTTAGCTATGCTCACCACATGGAACTTGTTCGGGAGGTTCCTTTGATGGACCGTATCGGTTATGTAGACCTCGTCTATTTCACTGTTCTGAATCCTTTCGATTGCGTTGCCTGATAGAACCCCATGCGTCGCACAAGCAAGTATACGCTCTGCTCCGGCTTTTTTCAAGGCCTGCGCTCCTTGGATCATGGTTCCTCCCGTATCGATTATGTCATCGAACATCAAGGCTATTTTTCCTTTGACATCTCCTATTATATTGACGACCTCGGCAACGTTGTCTGCTGGACGCCGTTTGTCCAAGATCGCCAACGGTACCTGCAGTTTTTCAGCGAGCTTACTGGCACGCCTCACAGCACCGACATCTGGTGAAACGACTACGATATCCTTCTTGAGATTGCCATATTGCTTCGTGATCTCCTCTATGAAAACAGGAAAACTGTACAGATTGTCCAATGGTATGTCGAAGAAACCCTGTATTTGCTCAGCGTGTAGATCTATCGTGAGCACACGCGTGGCACCTGCTACAGTGATTATGTTCGCCACGAGCTTGGCTGTTATCGGATCCCTACCCTTGGCCTTCCTGTCTTGTCTCGCGTAGCCGAAGTACGGTATCACCACGGCTATGCTGTTCGCGGAAGCTCTCTTGAACGCGTCCACCATCACCAACAGTTCCATGATGTTCTCGTTCACCGGTGGAGAAAAGGATTGTAGAACGAACACGTCGTGTCCTCTAACGGTTTCGTTTATCCGCACGTTTATCTCGCCATCGGAGAACCTCGACACTTGACAGTCGCCAAGTCTGAGACCGAGGTATTCGGCAACTCTTTGCGCGAGCGGTAAGTTGGAGTTTCCCGCAAAAAACTTCAGATCGTTACGCTGAAAAGGCATATCACGACTCCTCCCTCTTTTTGATGACCCATCCCGGTTTGACCGTCTGTCTGCTGCGCGCGATCGCCAAACTCCATTCTGGTACATCCTCCGTTATGACGGAGCCTGCCGCAACGAAGGCTCCTCTGCCGATCCTCACAGGGGCTATCAGGCAACTGTTGCTTCCTATGAAGGCTTCATCTTCTATGAATGTCGGGTTTTTTCTTTTACCATCGAAGTTACACGTTATCGTTCCAGCTCCAATGTTCACATCTTCTCCTACCGTGGCGTCACCAAGATAAGTGAGGTGTTGCGCCTTACTACGTGAACCTATCTTCGAATTCTTTACCTCGACGAAGTTCCCGATCTTGACGTTCGACTTCAGCACGGTGCCTTCCCTCAACCTGGCAAAGGGTCCGACAGACACGTCATCCTCGATCGTTGCACCGACACAATCCGAACTGATTATACGCACTCTGTTTCCCACAGTACAATTTTCGATCCTGGCCATGGGTCCTATCACACACTGTTCTCCGATTTTCGTTTTTCCAAGCAGGAAAGTCATGGGATACAGCACAGTGTCGCAACCAACCTCCACGTCAGCTTCGACGTACGTACTGCCTGGATCAACGACCGTAACACCGCCCAACATGAGCCTTTCGAGGATCTCACGTTGCTTCAGCTTTTGTGCGAGGGCCAACTGAACCCTATCGTTCACTCCCAAGAACTGGTTACTATCATCGACTCGGTGGATGCCAACCTTCTCCAAAAGACATACAGTATCGGTCAGATAGTACTCACCCTTCGCGTTGTCTGGCTTTATCTTCGGCAACGTCTCAAGCAGTGCCCTCCCTTTGAAAACGTATATTCCCGTGTTGATCTCTTTGATCATCTTTTCTTGATCGCTCGCTTCCGTCTCTTCTACGATCTTCAGGAACCTACCCACTGGGTCTCTAACTATTCTTCCATAACCCGTTGGATCTGCCATTGTCGTTGAGATGATTGTCACATAGTTTTCATCATTTTTGTGCTGATCTACAACTTTCATCAATGTCTCTTTCTTCACTAAGGGCATATCACCGTACAGTACCATGACGTCGTCGTTTGGGTCTATGAAGTCTTGGGCGCTCATCACCGCGTGCGCGGTACCAAGTTGTTCTTTTTGAATGCGAACCTCCACGTGTGGGGGTAGAACCTGCCTGATCTGCTCGGCAGAGTGGCCCAGCACGACGCATACGTGTTCGCTCAAGTCCTGCACAGTGTCGATGACCCAGAGCAACATCGGTTTTCCACACACGGGGTGCAAGACTTTCGGCAACTTCGATTTCATCCTTACCCCCTTGCCAGCGGCCAGAATGATGATGCGCATCTTTTCATCACCTCACCACAGTTTGGGTGGATTGACGAACACCCTCCAACCGATTCTCCCGATTTTCACCAAGGCATTGTCGAGTTTGGACAAGCTCTTTTGAAGCTCTTTCGTCTTGATCAAAAAATGGTATCTGTACTTATTAGCCATCTTGAAGATCGGATGTTCCACAGGTCCCAGAACGTTTTCGCCTTCGAGCGATTCGACACAGTAGTTAACGAGCTCCCATCCTGTTTGAGGAAGATCGCTTTCGAGAACCACCTGGATCAGGTCACAGAACGGTGGATAGTTCACCTCTTGTCTCTTTTTAAGTTCCTCCGAATAGAAATCCTCACTGTCCATTGTGAAGATTTCCCTCAAAAAACTGTCCTGTGGCTGGAACGTCTGTATCAAAATCTTGGCAGAAGTGAAGTTACTGCGAATCTTTCTCATCGTCTGGAACATCCTCAGCCTGGTGTTGTAATCAGGTTGGCTCAACAAACCATCGTAGTCGAGGACGCAGACCAGTCCAACCCTGTCCGTACCGAAACCTTGAAGCACGATCTTGCTACCTATCAGCACGTCTGTTTCGTTCGCCTGCAACTTCAAAAACTGCTCCTGGACCTCGAAGGGTTCGAATTCTTCGGACTCGAGCCTCACGATCCTCGCGCTGGGGAAATGGTATTTCAGCAACCTTTCAACCCTCTCGGTTCCGACACCCTTCGGATAGAGCGCCCTCGCACCACAGTTTGGACACTCGGATTGAGCTTTTTGCGTGTATCCACACTGATGACACTTGAAAACGTTCTGTGATCGATGAAAGCCGAGTGCAACATCGCAATTTGGACACATCAAAACATGGTTACAGGCGAAACAGACCACGTAAGGGGCAAACCCTTTTCGACGTACGAGGATCACGCTTGATCGTCCCTCAAGGATCATGCTCCGAACGTTCTCGATGAGCTCTTCAGATAGGATCGACTTACTGTGCCTGACATCCACTATGGAAACGTCCGATCCTCGATCGTTCTTGGGGATTCTCAGCCAGTTCAGACGCTCCCTTCGATGAAAATCCGTCAAACGCGGCTCAGAGGAGCAAATCAAGAAAGGAATACCTCTCAATTCAGCCCTCATTTCGGCCAACTCGAGTGCATCGTAAACTGGATCCTCGAACTGATAGTACGCATCGTCGTCGCTCTCTTCTGCGATGATCAGACCGAGGTTTCTCATCGGAAGGAATGCCGCAACTCTTGTACCCACAATCACCTGCGTTTCACCGTTCACCGAGTCCAGCCACACCTTGGCCCTCTGGGCCTTGGACATTCGAGCGTGATAAACGTGCACAACCACGTCCATGAATCTCTTGATGAACCCAGCGACTATGTACGTGAGCGACGAGAACGGAACCAGAATGAGGACGCTCTTGTTTTCGTCGATGATCATTTTCATCAGACCGATCATTCTGCGCAGGCGTTCTTCTATCGTCGAGCCAGACAGCACTCTCACGCCAGCTGCTGGTTCCAACTGATCCTCGATGGGCTCGAACTTTTTCACGCCCATCGGGAGAAATTGAGTCAGTTCGATCAGACCTTTTTCCTGCATCTGTTTGATTTTTTTCGTACTGATTCCAAAGGATTCGATCAGTTGTTCGACGGTCGCATACCCGTTCGTCAGCAAGAAGCCGACCACATCGTATTCGATCTCATCGTGAACGCGCATCAGCGCTTTCAGACCCTCTTTGACCACCACGTAGTACTTTGAAATGCGTGGCTTTGGCGTCTTTCTTCCAAAACATTTCTTCATCCGCACATAACCCTTGTCCAAGTAATTCTTGAGAGCTTCGTGACCGTACTTCTGGACAAACTCTTTCAAAGGAAGCGATTTAAAACCCACAAGTGGTGTGAGCGATTCGATCAAAGTTTCCGTATAATCGTCGATGAAGGAAGGGAAAGCCAGATCGAACAGCAATCCCAATGGCGAAAAGAACCTCTCCGATATCCTTCTCAGTGCTTCAACGTCAAATCGGTTCATGTAACTTACTCGATCCAGCCTTTGGGTGATCTGTTTGAGTTCGCGATCGGCAGACTTCTCTGAAACTTTCACGACATAACCTATAGTCTTTCTTCCGTGAAAATCAACGATGACGCGCTCGCCCAGTTCGAGTTCTTCTTGACTTTTGTAGGAGTAGAGATGGCGAAGGGGAACTTTGGAGATGGCAAGATCGTACACCATGAGGCTCGACGCTAAGTCTTTCGCACCCAGATGGTCTTACCCGCGTTCGTGATCGCTTGAAGTTCTTCTGGGATCTTCAACTGGCGTGTTTTCAGAATCTCGACGATAAGATCCACCGGGATCGAGGTGTCTATCCAAATCTCCGACACATCTACACTGTTCATTTCTCGTAGAACCATCTGTGTTAAGCTCTTCTCTATAGCCCGTACGTACTTCTCGAGATCCACAGCTCATTCCCCCAAGTGCACTATGTAAACGGCATCCTCACCGTCACACTCCTTCAAACACACGTTGACCCTCTCTCTCGCTTTGGAGGTGGGTAAATTCTTACCGACGAAGTCTGCCCTTATAGGCAGTTCCCTGTGTCCCCTATCGACCAAGACGGCCAACTGAACCGCTCTTGGCCTGCCACGCTTCGAGACAGCATCGAGTGCTGCCCGGACCGTCCTACCTGTGAACAAAACGTCATCCACAAGAACCACGATTTTGTCGCGCAAGTCAAAAGGTATCTCACTCAGGTCCTGCTCGCTTCTCTTGTCGTCATCCCTGAAAGGTCCAACATCCAGTTTCCCCACAGGTACAGGTCTATTTTCGACGGATTTGAGGAAGTCCGCAAGACGGTGAGCGAGATACGCTCCTCTTGTCAAGATACCAAGTAGGACCACGTCTTCAAGGCCGCGATTTTTCTCAAGGATCTCGTGCGCGATCCTCAGCAGAGACCTTCTTATGTCTTCCTCGCTCAGAACTCTTATTTGTTTCACCATCTCACACCGATGCGGAAGTCGATCTGATAATCGTAGCTGAGCTCTTTGAAGAAATCCGGGCTCTCTTTCTTGGAGAAAGGATAGAAAACGGAAACTTGGATGTTCAAATTACCTATCTGGAAAGAACCACCGGCATCGACCGCCAAAACAGAATCGTTGTTCGACGAGTAAAACATTGGAATCGTCACGTAAAGGCTGATCGGTTCG
>JAPYWY010000102.1 GCA_028276125.1 Pseudothermotoga sp. | reverse complement strand
ATCTACCGGAAGCCGAGCTGGTTGAACCGGCGGACGTCGAGACGAAGATCGCGCAGTACGTCAGCGAACTGATAGATGATGGATCCACGATACAGATTGGAATAGGTGGTATTCCAAACGCCGTCGCGAAGTTGCTTCACAACAAGAAGGATCTCGGTGTGCATACGGAGATGTTCACCGAGTCCATGATCGATCTCTTCGAAATGGGGGTGATAACGAACAAGAAGAAAACCCTGTGGAAAGGTAAGTTTGTCTGTACGTTCGCCTTTGGAACCAAGAGACTCTACAACTTCGTCGACGATAACCCTTCGGTCATGTTCCTCCGTGGTAGGTACGTGAACGATCCTTATGTGGTAGCCCAGAACGAGAAGATGGTCAGCATCAACACCGCGCTCATGGTAGACTTGACGGGTAACGTTTGTTCGGAAGCTTTGGGCACACAGCATTACAGTGGTACCGGTGGACAGCTCGACACGCACCGTGGTGCTGTGAAAAGCAAAGGTGGTAAAGGCATCATCGCCCTCAGATCCACCGCTAAGAACGGAACAGTGTCAACCATCGTGCCTCTACTACCGCTCGGTTCTCCCGTGACAGTACCGAGACAGGAGCTCGATTATGTCGTCACGGAGTGGGGTGTGGCGCACGTGAGAGGTAAGACCGTCAGGGAAAGGACACTTGAGTTGATATCCATAGCTCACCCAGATTTCAGAGACATGTTGATGTCCGAGGCGAAAAGAATGGGTCTAATCTGATGAAAGGAGTGAGGGTATGAAGAGGTTGTTCGTGGTACTCATGGCTCTGGTCGTGGCATTAGGCTTCGCATCAACCATCAAAATAGGCGCGGTTCTGCCTCTATCTGACATCACGGGCAGACAGGCGGCCAACGCCATGAAGCTTGCTGTCAAGGAAATCAACGAAGCGGGCGGAGTTCTAGGCATGCCCGTGGAATTGTTCATCGTCGACGATGAGATGAAACCAGAAAAAGGTGCCGCTGCGATCGATCGACTCGCGACCGTTGAAAAAGTTGACTTCTTCGTCGGTGGGATGTCCAGCGGTGTGCATTTGGCACAGATACCCATATTGAAGAAGTATCAGAAGATCACAGTCTGGATCGGCGCTGCATCGTACAGATGTGAAGAAGCTATCGGCCCAGACGCAGACTGGTACTTCCATCTGCATCCTTGGGACTATCTGCAGGGAGAAAGCTACGCACACGGATGGAGGGCGATCACTCAGAAGTATCCGCAGGTGAAGATCGAGAAGATATTCATAGCTTACGAGGAAGGTGCCTTCGGAACGAGTTCCTTCAAATCCTACCAAGATGAGTTTGAACTCGCGAAGAAAGGCACAGGAGTCTGGGCTGGACTGATGAAGGATCTCAAAGGAGCACCCTTCAAGAGTGCCGCACTCGGAGGTGGTGATTACAGAGCGGTCTTGATGCAGGCGAAACAGTACAATCCAGATCTGTTCATATGGGCTGGCTACGACGCCGATGCGATACCTATCCTCATTCAAGCGAAGGAGATAGGTTTCGCTCCAAAACTCTTCGTTGGTGCACCTCCAGGATGGCCTGCTGATTTCGGTAAGAATCCTCTGTCCCACGGTGTCATACTCTACGGTATGTGGGCACCGGCACTGAAAGATGTCAGCCCGATCGCGAGGCACTTCTGGGACGCGTACGTGAAGGAGTTCAACGAGGAGCCTGCGACGTACTTCGCTCCGCTCGGCTACACGAACATCATGTTTCTGATCGAAGGAATCAAGAAGGCTGGGTCACTCGACAAGGATGCCATCATCAAAGCTTTGAGAGAGATCGAGTACGATTCCCCCGTTGGTGGTGTGCTCAAGATTTCCCCGAGCAGGATCATCAAGAACCAAGGATTCAGGGCTCAGAAAATACTGCAGTGGCAGAATGGAGTACAGCACGTCATCTGGCCGTTCGAATATCAAACGGCCGAGCTGATCTACCCATTCCCGGGCTGGACGGGTAAATGAACGATGAGGCTGGGCGCTCGCCCAGCCGTTCATTTGTTTCAAGAAGAGGTGAAAGCGCGTGAAAAGAAATTTTGTTGGATACGTAGTTCTCGCCATAGCACTTTTTCTCATCGCTTTACTCAGACCGTACGCTTTCTTCTACGGCGTACAGAGAGGTAGCTTGTACGGTTTGGTCGCTCTTCCACTCGCACTCATACTCGGTATAGTGGGTCTCTTGAACCTGGCACACGGTGAGTTCTTGACGCTGTCGCTCTACATGACGTACCTTCTGTTCACCAAGTGGGGGATGGATCCATTGGTTTCTCCAGCGGTCACGGTGCCACTGCTTCTGGCGTTTGGTTTTGTGGTCTACAAACTCGTGATAGAGAGATCTTTGAAAACTCATCATCTCAACTTGCTGTTGCTCACGTTTGGTGTTTCCATAGTCATGGTCGAATCTCTCAACATCTGGTGGACCTCCAGACCAAGAAACATCTACGTGCCCTACGCATCGACTTCGGTCAACATCTTCGGCGTGTACGTCGGTGGTTATGAGTTCTTGTACACGATCGCGGTGGTACTCGTGCTCACAGGACTGTTGTTGTTTCTGAAGAAGACACGGCTCGGGCAGGCGACTTACGCCGTCGGACAAAACCCCAAGGGTGCAGCAATTGTGGGCATCAACGTCAAGTTCGTCTACGCTTTTGTGTTCAGTCTTGCAGCTGGATTGGTTGCGCTGGCTGGAGCGCTCCTGTCCGTAAGGAGTTCAATCTTTCCGCAGGCTGGTGGTCCATTCACGATGAAATCTTTCAGTTTGACGGCGATGGCAGGTTTGGGGAATTTACCAGGCATAGTTCTCGCGGGCATAGTACTTGGCATCGCCGAAGAGTTCGTCAAGTCCATACCGGGTTACACGGGATGGGCAGACTTGGTCTTCTTCGTAGTCCTCATAGCAGCGATCGTGTTCAGGGCCTTCGGGAGGCGAGAAGGATGAAATACTTCATGATAGCGATCGTCTGTGTTCTCTGCTTTCTTTTGCCTTTCTTTGTGGGTGCTTATTTGATTCACGTGCTCACTTCGATAATGATTTTTCTGTCTTTGGCTCTCAGTTGGGACATGATGCTCCGCACAGGGCAGCTTTCGTTCGGAATAGCGGGTTTCTTCGGGCTCGGCGCTTACGCGTCGATAATCGCCGTCGATGACTTTTCCATCGATCCGTTGTGGAGTATTCTCGTTGCGGCTGGGTTCGCAGCTCTAATAGCCTTGGCGCTTGGTTGGATCGTACTGAGACTGAGAGAAATCTACTTTGCGATAACGACTCTTGCTCTGTCCAGTGTCTTCATGATCTTCGCAAGAAACCTGAGCGATCTCACCGGTGGCTCAGCAGGGAAAGTCCTCTACGAGTCGATCTTCAAAGGAGATTCGATCAAGATCTATTGGTTGGTTCTCTCGGTGGCGCTCACGGTGATCCTCGTTTCTGAGCTGTTTCAAAGGACGAGGATTCGCTTTGCGATCAATGCCATAAGGGACGACGAGATCGCCGCAAAGTGTTCTGGGGTGAACATCTTCAAATACCTTCTGTTCGTTTTCGTGCTCACATCGGCGATTCAGGGAGCTGTCGGAGCACTCTATGCGCAGCAGTATGCTTTCGTTGAACCTGAAAGCACTTTCTCAGCCAACTTCCTGCTCCTTCCTATGTCGATGGCCCTCGTTGGAGGAATCTACTCTAGCCTCGGTCCCATAATAGGGGCTGTGGTGCTCGGCTTGGCTTCAGAATATCTCAAGCTCATCATGCCGTATGGGCATCTGATAATCTACGGTTTGATACTCGTCCTCACGATCATGTTCTTGCCAAGGGGTATATACGGAACTGTCGTCAACAGGATTGCAGCGAAGCGATAGGAGGTTCTGTGCCGTGCTTTTGAGAACGGAGAAACTGACGAAGAGCTTCGGAGGTTTAATCGCCGTCAAATCCGTGGATTTGAAGGTGAACCAAGGTGAGATACTCGGTATAATAGGTCCCAACGGGGCCGGTAAGACGACGTTGACCAACCTGATATCTGGTGTTTTCTACCCCACCGAGGGGCGCATTCATTTCGAAGATAAAGACATCACCTTCGTCCCCGCACACTTGCGCGCACGCATGGGCATAGCGAGGACCTTTCAGCTCGTGAGACCTTTGAGGGATTTCACCGCATTCGAAAACGTCGTGGTATCGTGCCTCTTCGCCAGAGGTGAGTCGTTGCGTGAGGCGCGCAAGTCCGCTCGCAAGATATGTGAGCTCGTAGAGCTCGACCAACCTGAAAGGCGCCTGGACAGGCTCACGGTTTTCGAGCTGAAGAAGCTCGAGATCGCAAGAGCCCTTGGTTGTCAGCCGAAACTCTTGATACTCGATGAGGTCATGGCAGGGCTGAACTTCGAAGAGATGCAACGAATGATTCAGCTGGTGAAGTCCCTCAGGGAAAAGCAGATCACAATTTGTGTGATCGAGCACGTCATGAGCGTGATAAGCCAATTGACAGATCGCGTTGTCGTTCTGGATCGTGGTGAGATCATCGCGGAAGGACCGTACGAAAAGGTTGCACACGATCCTAAGGTCATCACTGCCTATCTTGGGGAGGAAGCATGATGTTGAGAATAGATGGATTGAACGCAGCTTATGGAAGGATAAAAGTCCTCTGGAACGTTTCGTTGAACGTGAGCTCGGCTGAGGCGGTTGGTCTATTCGGCCCGAACGGAGCGGGCAAGACCACACTCGTCAACTGCGTGATCGGATTCTTGAAGCCCATCTCTGGGAAGGTGCTCTTTCAGGACAAAGACATAACTGGCATGGAACCGCACGAAGTTGTCAAGCTCGGCATAGCACTCGTACCGCAGGAACGCGAACTGTTCCCCAACATGACCGTTGAAGAGAACCTCAGGGCTGGTGCGAACTATGTACCACACGCACGTGAAAGAATGCTTGAAGCCTTCGATTTGGTCTTCGCACTGTTTCCCATACTGAAAGAACGACTGAAGCAAAAGGTTGGCACGATGAGTGGGGGTCAACAGAGGATGGTTGCGGTCGCGAGGGCGCTGATGTCATTCCCAAAGCTTCTGATACTTGATGAACCCTCTGTGGGATTGCAACCTTCGATTGTATCAGAGTTGTTCTCGAAACTGAGGGAAATAAAGAATCAGGGTGTGTCAATATTGTTGATAGAGCAGAACGTCAAACAGGGATTGAAAGTTGTTGAGAGAGGATACGTGATCGAAAACGGTAGAATAGTGTTGGAGGATTCTTCAACGAATCTGATGAACAACGATCACATCAAGAAGGCCTATCTCGGCTTGTAGAAAGGGGAGGTCATGTATGAGATTGCAAGGAAAGGTGTGCATCATCACGGGTGCAGCGAGTGGCATCGGTAAAGCAGCGAGTCTACTGTTCGCCAAGGAAGGAGCCATCGTGTGTGCGTGCGACGTGTCGCAAGAGGCTCTCAACAAACTGGTCGAAGATGCAAAAGGTCTACCTGGTTCGATCGATCCGTACGTGTTGGACGTGACGAACAGAGAACAGGTGTTCAAGACGGTGGATGAAATCGCGAACAAGTATGGAAAGATCGATGTGCTTGTTAACAACGCTGGAATAACGAGGGACGCCCTTCTCGTGAAGATGAGCGAACAAGATTGGAACGCGGTGATCAACGTGAATTTGACCGGTGTTTTCAACATGACGCAGGCCGTGGCTCCGCACATGATGAAAGCACAGAAAGGTTCGATTATCAACACATCTTCCGTCGTTGGAATCTACGGTAACATCGGTCAAACCAACTACGCCGCGACGAAAGGTGGAGTCATAGCCATGACCAAGACGTGGGCCAAGGAACTTGCGCGCAAAGGTGCACAGATAAGGGTGAACGCGGTCGCCCCAGGTTTCATACGAACTCCAATGACCGAGAAAGTTCCCGAAAAGGTCATAGAGGCTGTCTTGAGCAGAACGCCGCTCGCGCGTATGGGCGAACCGGAGGAGGTTGCGTACGTCTATCTGTTCCTCGCGAGCGACGAATCTTCTTACATCACAGGTCAAGTGATCGGTGTGGATGGCGGTCTGACGTTCTGAAATCTTCCCTAGGGGGGGATGTACGGTGAAGAAACTTTTGGTGGTTCTGGTACTATCGGTCGCGCTCTTCGTCTTCGCAGAGGTCGGTGTTTATCCGGACAAAGTGGTGGTTGGAACGTTCCAAGCACTGTCGGGACCTTATGCGGTGATCGGTCAAGAGA
>JAPYWY010000154.1 GCA_028276125.1 Pseudothermotoga sp. | reverse complement strand
CGGAAGGAAGATCGAACTCATCATAGCGGACGATCAGCTCAATCCAACCAAGACGGTCGTCGAGGTCAAAAGATTGGTGGAATCTGACAAAGTCTTCGCGATTGTTGGTGGACTGGGCACCTACGGTTGTCTCGCGGTGATGGATTATCTGGAACAGAACAAGGTACCCTTCGTGTATCAAGGTGCAGGAACGAGCCTGCTCGTGGTGCCTCCAAAGCGTTACATCTTCGGAGTTCAACCCGACTACACGCTTGAGGGTCAGTTGATCGCAAAGTTCTTCGTTGAAAATTTGAAAAAGAAGAAGATCGGCATCATCTACATGGCCAACGATGTCGGTAAAGAAGGTTTAGCGGCGGTGAAGATGCGGCTCGAGAAGTACGGCATGAAACCCGCACTCGAGATCGCCTACAACCCGCTCGAGACGGACTACAGTGCGCTCGCAGTGGACGTTTTGAAGGTATCTTTGGATGGCATCGTCATCTATGGTTTTCTCACCGACACGGTCAGGTGGATCAAGACACTGAGGGATTACGGTGTGAACGCCGACATCGTGACAACCTACGCCAACGCTGATCCCAGCTTCATAAACCTCGCTGGCAAGTACGCCGAAGGCGTTTATCTGACGGGCTGGGTTCCGCTGGCGACCCCAGACAGACCGGAGTTCCTGAGGGACTATCAAAGGGCCGTGGCGATATTCCAAGAGAGTTATCCGAACCAGATCATGTCCTCGTACGCGGTGGCTGGATTCATCGCTGCCGAGGTGTTCGTTGAAGGTCTCGTCAGGGCTGGACCAAATTTGACGAGAGAGAAACTCGTTGAGGCACTCGAGACGTTCAAGAACTGGAACGGGATCTTGGCCAAAGACATCACGTGGGGTCCAGGCCTCAGGCGCGGTAAGTCGACGATGTACTTCATGAAGATCGAGAAAGGTGCGTTCACAGCCGTCACGGATCTGATTGGACTCGATTGAGGAGGGGACCTTCCCCTCCTCTTCGCTCGGAGGTATGAAAGTTGGCGCTCTTGGAAATCGACTCCCTCACGGTTCGATTTGGTGGACTCGTGGCTGTAGATAACTTCTCTATGAGAGTGGAGAAAGGAGAAATACATTCTCTCATAGGTCCAAACGGTGCCGGAAAGACGACCGTCTTCAACGCGATAACGCGCGTGGTCAAGATTCACTCTGGAACCATCGTGCTCGACGGGGTTGAACTGACGCACGTTGCCCCGCACCGGGTGGTTTCGTACGGTGTTGCAAGAACGTTTCAGAACGTCGTCGTTTTCAAGTACTTGACGGTGCTCGAAAATTTCTACGTGGGATACCATCACAGGATCGTGGGTGGGTTGCTCAAGGATCTGATCCCAACGAAGCGAAGGTTGATTGAAAACTACGATATGTACAGGGAAGCTCTCAAACTGGCAGATTTCCTCGGTCTGAAGAGCAGGTTGTTGAGCTACGCGGGCAGTATCCCTTACTTTCACCAAAAACTCGTCGAAATAGGTCGTGCGTTGATGGCGAAACCCAAGCTTTTGTTGCTCGATGAACCTGCGGCTGGACTCAACGAAGCAGAGACGAAGCAACTTGTGAACATCGTACGTCGAATAAGGGAAGAAATGGGCATAACGGTGTTGCTGATAGAGCACGATATGCGTGTGGTGATGGATATCTCCGATGTTGTGACTGTGATGGACTTTGGAAAGAAGATCAGCGAGGGTAAGCCCGAAGAGGTGCGAAAAGATCCAAAGGTGATCAGTGCTTACTTGGGAGAGATCAACAGTGCTTGAGCTCAAGAACGTGACGGTCAGTTACGGTCCGGTGGTAGCGGTGAAGAACGTCTCTTTGAAGGTGGAGAAGAGTTCCATAACAACGATCCTTGGAGCGAACGGATCGGGAAAGACGTCGCTTCTGCACGCCATCGTGGGACTGAACAAGATCGTGTCCGGTGAAATACTTTTCGAAGGCGAGAGAATAGACAAATTTGAGGCGCACGAAATCGTTCGACGCGGCTTAATCCTGTGTCCCGACAACAGGATGGTCTTTCAAAAGATGACGGTCCTGGAGAACCTCCAAGCCGGAGCTTACTTGAGAAGAGATGATCTATCCAAAGATTTCGAATTTGTCTTTACACTCTTCCCTAAGCTCAAAGAGAGGCTGAAACAGAAGGCGGGCACACTTTCGGGTGGAGAAAGGCAGATGCTCGCCATCGCGAGGGCGTTGATGGCCAAACCCAAGTTGCTCATGCTCGACGAACCTTCGACGGGCTTGGCACCGAACCTTGTGACTGAGATCATGAGGGCTATAAAGAGAATAAACGAGTCCGGTGTGACGATCCTCTTGGTCGAGCAGAGCGCCTACGCCGCTTTGAAGATCTCACATTACGGCTATGTTCTTCAGACCGGAAGGCTCGTCATGGAAGGACCTTCCGAAAGACTCATCAGGGACAGCTCGGTGGTGGAAAGCTATCTGGGGGGAAGATGAGTGTTTCTGAACAGATTGATCCTCGGTCTTTCAACGGGAAGTTTTTATTCTCTTGCAGCGATGGGTATCGTACTGATATTCAAAGTCACTGGTTTGATGAACTTCGCGTACGGCAACATGGCGATGTTCATGGCTTACGTCACCTACACCTTTGTTTCTCTGGGTCTGGGAGCTTGGTCGGCCCTGGTTCTGACTCTGCTTGTGAGCATGCTGTTCGGATACGCTGTGGAACGTTTCACCTTGAGACCTTTGCGCAAGCTTTCCCATGGATCGATGCTGATAGTGACCTTTGGCATACTGATGATCTTAGAGGGCTTGGCGACACAGATATGGGGAACACAGTACAAATCGTTACCCGAACTCATAGCTGGCAGGCCCCTCATCTTCAGAGGTGACTTCGGCATAGTCGTTTTCAGAAGACAGGATTTGCTCTTGTTCGCCGTGCTCGTCACCGTGTCGTTTCTGGTGTTTCTGCTCTACAGGTTCACCAAGGTCGGCATAGCAATGCGTGCCGTGTCTGAGAACGAAAAGGCTGCCCAGCTGATGGGTATCGATCCCAACAAAGTGATCTCCTGGTGCTGGATGGTTGGTACGGCCATCGGAACGATGGTCGCCGTTCTCGGCGCACCAAGGACGTACGTTTCTCCGACGATGATGATCTACTATCAGATACAGGGTTTCACGGCCGCCGTGCTGGGTGGATTCGACAGCCTTTTGGGTGCACTGTGTGGAGGCCTTGTTCTTGGTGTGATAGAGAATCTCATCGGTGGTTACATCAGCAACGAGCTGAAGACGACGCTGTCTTTGGCGATCATCGTTGGCATACTTTTGGTGAGACCACAGGGACTGTTCGGTAGCGAAGAGATCAGGAGAGTGTGAAGGATGAGATGGATTCTGCTTCTGATCCTGTCCTTGGTCCCGTTCCTGCCATCTGTGAGCGGTTTCGTATTGACGCTGTTGAATCTGACCTTCATCTACTCCATCGCTGCGATGGGTTTGAATGTGATCATGGGTTATGCCGGACAGATCTCGATAGGCCATGCAGCGTTCATGAGTGTGGGTGCGTACACTTCCGCGATCTTGGTACAACGTTTCTCTGTGCCCATACCGATCTCCGTACTGATTGCCATCGTTTTCGGCGCCGTTGTCGGCATGGTCTTGGGCTTTCCCGCTCTGAGACTCAAAGGTTTCTACTTGGCGATAGTGACGATGGGCTTCGCCGTCGCCATCGAGCAGTTGTTCGGGGCTTGGCAAGCGTTGACGGGTGGGCACATAGGCCTGAGGAGCATCAGATTGTTTGGAAACGACACGATGAGCTACTACGTGAACCTTTCGCTGTTGTTGGTCTCTTTCTACTTCTTTCGACTCCTCGTCAGGGGTAAGACTGGCAAGGCGCTCGCAGCGATGAGAGAGAATGAATTGGTGGCGCGTGTGTTCGGTGTACACTTGACCTACCATAAGGTCGTTGCTTTCAGCTTTGGCTCAGCTCTGGCAGCACTGGCGGGAGCACTGTACGCGCACACGATCGGTTACATAGCGCCGAGCCTGTTCGGACTCGCCAAATCTTTGGACCTGCTCGCCATGGTGGTCATTGGGGGTCTGGCGCTGGAAATAGGACCGTTCTTTGGTGCGATGCTTTACACCATCCTTCCTTTCTTCTTCAGCAGGAGTGGTTTTTCTCTCTCGATCATCTTTGGAGCGATGCTCATTCTCGTGGTTCTCTTCATGCCACGTGGCATCGCCTATCATGCGATGAACTTCTGGTTGAGATGGGCGGAACTACCCGTCGTCTGGCTCAAGAGAAGGATCAAAAAACCCGAAGGAAAGTTCGTCGAGACAACCGTCGGGCGTTTGCACTACGTTGAGGCTGGAGAGGGAACACCGTTGATATGTATCCACGGAAACTTCGGTTCGTTCAGATGGTTCAAGCCCATCTTGGGTAGGATCTCGAACTTCAGAACGATCGCGCTCGACCTTCCCAACTTCGGTTTTTCTGACAGAACCGAACCAATCTTTGAAAACTATGTCAGCGCCGTCGAAGAATTCGTGGAAAAACTTCAGCTGAAAGATGTTGTCATCCTCGCTCATTCGCTCGGCGGAGCGATCGGCATGAAACTGGCTCTGAAACGTCCAGACTTGGTCAAGAGCTTGATCTTGGTCGATCCGTGCCCGATCGATGGTCTACCCACACCAACGGAGAATCTGCCTTAC
>JAPYWY010000026.1 GCA_028276125.1 Pseudothermotoga sp. | reverse complement strand
TTGAGCTTTCTCAAAGCTTCGACCACTTTTTCCACGTCTTCTTTGTTCTTCGTGGGGTTCGCTCGCGAAGTTCTCAGAATTGAACCACCTTCGGTGTGGATTCTTGAAACGTCCGCGATGCCGAGCGGTCTCACCATGTCTGTTCTGCCCTTCATGAGGTGCTCGAATCCATCGTAGATTCCTATAACCTCAAGACCGTTGTTGATGGCCTCGATCGTCACGGCGTTTATGACACTGTTGATCCCGGGGGCGGGACCTCCTCCGACCAAAATTGCGAGACGCTCTGCCATTTTTCGACACCTCCTCTTGAAAATTATAAGCGTCGCTTGGATCGCGTGGGAGCGTAACATTTTCGTCAGAGAGTCTTTCGTGTCTGTTCAGATTATGGGCTTTTGGTGGTATTAGAATTCAAAACAAGAAGGAGTAGGTCGGTCGATGTGTGAGAATTTGTCCGTGAGAAGTCTCAAGGTTCAAATGAAGATCGAGAAGAAGTGCAACCGCCCGGTGATCTGTGGCGGTGTGCACTCGTTGTAGCACACCGATTGGGGAAAGAGATCACCGGGCTACCGAAAAGGTAGCCCGGTTTTTTTTAGGAGGGGTGAGAGCATGGAAGGTGAAATTCTGGAGAGTACCAGTACGGAGAGCGTGGATTTTCAAAGCACGGAACAGTTGATCGAGTTGATCAGCAAGTCCAAGAAGCGAACAACTGTCTTAGCGTTCGTGAAAGGCAGGCTTGATGAGGTCGACTTCTCAGCGGTCCGCTTTTTCGGAAACAGAGATTTCGGTATCGTCGTGGCAGAGTACGAAGATTTCAAAAAGTTGATCGAGAACCATCGCGATCAGATCGAGGATGTTCACGTGCAAGTTTCGGCGCGAAACTCAGCATTACCGTTGGCTGACTTGACGAAGTACAACGCCAGGATAGAACCCGGCGCGATCGTCAGGGACATGGTGAAGATCGGTGACGGTGCGGTCATCATGATGGGAGCGGTCATCAACGTCGGTGCCGTGATCGGTGAGAGGACCATGATCGATATGAACGCGGTCATTGGTGCGAGAGCGATCGTTGGAAGAAACTGTCATGTGGGTGCTGGAGCAGTTATCGCGGGTGTGTTGGAACCTCCGAGTGCAACTCCTGTGATCGTGGAGGACGATGTGATCATCGGTGCGAACGCGGTGATCCTCGAGGGTGTGAGGATCGGCAGAGGAGCGGTTGTGGCGGCGGGAGCCGTCGTGATAAACGATGTGGAGCCTTACACAGTTGTTGCGGGTGTTCCGGCGCGATTCGTCAAGAAGGTCGATGAGAGGACGAAGGAGAAGACCAAGATCGTCGAAGCTCTGAGACATTTGAACACACCGATCAGGTGATGGCGATGAGTCACATCTGTTCCGTTTACGATCCTTTTCCTATTCAAATCGAACGTGCCAAGGGGTTGTACATTTATTCCAAGGACGGAAGGCGTTATCTCGATTCTTTCTCAGGCATAGGTGTTCTCGCTTTTGGGCACGGTGATGAAGACATAAAGAGAGCCATGATCGAAAAGATGCAACGCTACATGCACATCTCGAACTTCTTCCTTGATGAGGACACAGAGATCGTGGCAGCAAAATTGATCGAGAAAACACACAGAGGCGGGAAAGTGTTCTTCGCAAACTCTGGGGCCGAGGCCAACGAAGCCGCACTGAAGGCCATTAAGAAGTTACGAAAGGGCTTGATCGTGTCTTTCGAAAAGAATTTTCACGGCAGAACCGTTGCCACTTTGTCCTTGACTGGCTTTGGGAACTTGAAGAAACCTTTCGAGCCCCTCCTTCCGAACGTCGTTTTCCTACCTTACAACGATGTTCAAGCTTTTGAAGAGTTTGTCAGAAAGAATGGCAAGGAGATCGCTGCTGTCTTCGTCGAGTGCGTTCACGGCAGCGGTGGTTTAAACGTGTTGAGCCATGAACTTTCCAGACTCATAATGGAGGCTAAGCGGAGCTTCGGCTTCCTCTTGGTGGCCGATGAGGTCCAAGCGGGACTCGGTAGAACAGGAAAGTTCTTCTCCTATCAACACTTCGAACTGCAACCCGATATCATAACGGTTGCTAAGGCGCTGGGTGGAGGTTTACCACTCGGCGCGACGCTCTTCCTCGATGATATCGCTGATGTGTTCAGTCATTCAGAACATGGCTCGACGTTCGCACCGAATCCAGTAGCGCTTGCCGGGGCAAGGGTTGTTCTGAATAGGCTCACGGAAGAATTCATCGAGTTGGTTGCCAAGAAGGGCGAGTTCCTGAGGTCGAGGTTGTTGCGGATGGAGCCGAGACCGATCGACGTCAGGGGCCTCGGTCTGATGATCGGGGTCGAAGTGGATATGGACGCAAAGTTGCTGAAACAGGCTGCGCTCGAAAATGGACTCCTGTTGAACATTGTTTCTAACAACGTCGTTAGGTTCCTCCCGGCGCTCAACATCAATTTTGAACAGATCGAAGAGATGGTGGATCTGTTCGAAAGGAGCTTGAAGGAAGCGTATGGACGAAGTCACGTTGAGAAGGTTGATTCATCAAAATCCTGAGTTGGCGTTCAAAGAGTACGACACTCAGAGCTTGATAATCGAATTTGCTCACGACCTTGGGCTGAACAGCGTTGTTACTGTGGGAACGGGTGTGTTGATATTGCTGAGCAGGGACAAATACGAACCTTTCGTCCTTTTGAGGGCCGAGATGGATGCTCTGCCCATTCCTGAAGAAACGGACTATGCATTCCGTTCGAAGAACGGAAACATGCACGCTTGTGGTCATGACTTCCACATAGCGGCGGTCTGTTGGGCGATGAGAAGGATGGTTCAAGAAGGTCGCAAGGGAAATTTCTTGTTCGTTTTTCAACCGGCAGAAGAGAGTGGTGCGGGTGCCAAAACGATCGTCGAACACATCTTGCGCTGGGATTGCCAGATCAAAGCTGCCATAGCGATGCACGTGACGGACGAATACCCAGTCGGAGTCGTTGCGAGTAGGTCCGGCTCTCTCTTCAGCGCTTCGTGCGAAGTGAACGTGCGCGTGTTGGGACGTTCGGCCCATGTGGCGAACCACCAGCTTGGTAAGGATGCACTGCGTGGGACTGTGGCGTTTCTGAATCAAATCTATGAGAGAGACTGGAAAGAAGATTTGGTTTGGTTCGGCAAGATCCTCGCCGGTCATGTCAGGAACGCGGTGGCCGGCGAGGCTCTCATCGAAGGAACTGTGAGGGCGAGCGATTCCAAAAGTGTGCACGACATCCTCGTTACACTTCAGGAGATTGCGAAGAAGGTCGAAGAAGAGACCAAGCTGAAAGTTTCTGTCATGCTTGGTGCGGAGTATCCAGAGGTGAAGGTCGATGAGAAGCTCTTGGATGTTTTGAAAGCTGTCTCTCAACAGAATGGTCTTGAGTTCATCGAATGTGAGAGAAAACTCACCGCTGAAGACTTTGGCTACTTCTCCAAACATTTCCCGACTTTGATGTTCTGGTTTGGTGTTCGGCGAGGTTCGCGTGTGGAAGGATTGCACTCTTCAAGGTTTTTGCCTCCCGACGATCTGATACCTGTCGCGGGAGATCTTCTCACACACCTCCTTGATTCGATCGGTTGAGGTCGGTTATGATATAACTATCAGGAAATGTCAGACGAGGAGGTGTGATACTTTGTTGTTCATACTCGTTGTTTCCATTCTGGGGATATCCTATGTCCTGCTCTTGTCCATGAAGATCCTTGACAGCAGTCCCGGCAACGAGAAGACGATACAGCTATCGGAGATCATCCAAAGAGGTGCCAGATCTTTTCTGTTGCACGAGTATCAAGTGTTCCTGCCCTTCGTGGTCGCTCTCTCCTTGATACTTGGGTTCCTCTTGGGCTGGAACATCGCGGGTGCGTTCTTTGTCGGTGCACTTTTCTCAACGCTCAGTGGCTTTTTTGGCATGACGATAGCCACGAAAGCGAACGGACGTACGAGCTGGGCGGCAAGGCATGGGCTTGGAAAGGCGTTGAAAATAGCTTTCAGTGGTGGAGCCGTCATGGGTCTGACCGTTTCGTCTTTGGGTCTGCTCGGCTTGGTTTTTGTCTACGCCTTGACCAAGGATGCGTCCAAAGTGAGCTACTATTCTCTGGGTGCATCTTTTGTTGCACTCTTCGCCCGCGTTGGCGGAGGCATATTCACCAAGGCGGCCGACGTCGGTGCCGACATCGTTGGAAAGACCGAGGCGAATCTTCCCGAAGATGATCCGAGGAACCCCGCGGTGATCGCGGATAACGTGGGAGACAACGTGGGAGACGTGGCCGGTATGGGGGCGGACTTGTTCGAATCTTACGTTGGTTCGATATTCTCCACTCTCGCTTTGGCCTTCGCCCTCAACGATGAACGCAAGTCAAGTTTTGCTCTCTTCACCGTAGCTGCTGGCCTTTTGGCTTCAATGTTGGCCGTCGCCCTGACAAGGTTTCTCAGTGACAAATCCAAAGATGCTGCGTCCACATTGAGGAAAGGCACTATCTTGGCCAACGTTGTCTTGGTCACGTCTTTGTTTTTCTATTCGTTCTATCAAAAGAGCTTCTTTGAATTTTTCGTCGTGCTGGTTGGAGTGCTCATAGGCATCGCGATAGGACTGCTCACGGAGTTTTACACATCCGGTGCTCGTGTTGAAAGACTTGCAAAATCAGCGCTCATGGGTCCGGCGAACTTTCTCATCAACGGTTTGGCACTCGGTATGGAATCGACCTTGGTGGTCACTCTCATGATCGCTCTCGGTGTGGTCTTCTGCCATCGTTTGCTCGGACTGTACGGAGTGGCACTCTCCGCCGTTGGTATGCTCGCAACCTTGGGTATGAGTCTCTCCATAGACGCTTACGGCCCGATCGCCGACAACGCGGGAGGCATAGCTCAGATGGCGGGACTCGGGGAGGATGTGAGGAAGATCACCGACCAACTCGATGCGGTTGGTAACACGACGGCGGCCATGGGAAAGGGTTTTGCGATAGCTTCCGCAGCAATGACGAGCTTAGCACTCTTTGCCAACTTCGCGAACGTTTCACACATAGAGAGTTTCGACATCAGACAGCCGGCCCTCTTTGTTGGTGCTTTGATCGGAGCGATGCTTCCGTTCTTCTTCAGTGCGCTCACCATGAAGGCTGTTGGTTATGCTGCGGACGAGATGGTCGAGGAGATCAGAAGACAAATAAGGGAAATTCCGGGTATCATATCGGGTGAGAGTCTGCCTGATTATGCGAGGTGCGTTCAGATAGCTACGCGAGGTGCACTCAAAAGGATGGTGGTTCCGAGTTTGCTGGCCGTAGGTTCGCCAGTCCTGACGTACCTAGGTTTGGGCGCCGTAGCGGTCGCAGGGCTCTTGATCGGTGCCACGGCGTGTGGTGTGATGGTCGCGATATTCATGTCGAACTCTGGAGGCGCTTGGGACAACGCGAAGAAGTACGTTGAAGAAGGTCACTTCGGAGGGAAAGGTTCTGTGACACACAAAGCGACCGTCGTTGGAGACACGGTGGGCGATCCTTTCAAGGACACCGCAGGTCCTTCGATAAACATCTTGATAAAACTCATGGCGGTCACGTCCGTCGTGATTGCTACGATGAGGAGGTAGGAATGAATGAAGAGAATAGCGATTCTCTGCGTTGGTAACGATTGCCCTGGCTTGAACGCGGCCATCAGGGCTGTGGTGGTGAAATCTTCGGAGGTCGGCATCGAGGTACTCGGTGTGAAAGACGGCTTCGAAGGGCTCATGAAGGATGAACTCGACGTGTTGACGAAGGCGAACGTCTCGGGTATTCTACATCGGGGTGGGACGATCCTTGGAACGTCGCTCTTCGTTCCAGAGAACGAGGAGCAAATCAAAACGGTCCAGAGAAAAGTGGAGCAGTACTCGATCACTTCTTTGCTCATACTGGGTGGAAGACTTGGCGCCAGGGCGGCACTGAACCTGGCGAAGAGCAATGTGGCCTCGGTGCTCGTTCCCGCAACGATAGACAACGATCTTGCGTTCAGTGACTTCTCCATAGGCTTCTTCACGGCCGTCGAAAACGTCAAAAATGCTCTCGATGTGTTGCATTCCACTGCCGAGTCTCACCACAGGGTCATGATAGTCGAGACCATGGGAAGGCCCGGAGGTTGGATTGCGACCGTTGGGGGACTCACTGGAGGAGCTGATTACGTCGTTTCGAGCGCTGAGGCGTTCGATCCCACAGATCTTCTCAAGAAGATAAGGACACGTTACGAGGGTCACAAGAGGTTCTCCATCATAGTGGTGGAGAGCGGAGTTAAACTGCCCGACGACTTCTACAGAACTTTGAATCTTTCGCCAGAGACGCCGGCCGCCCAAGCGATAGGTACGTTCATCGAAAGGAGTTTTCGAGAGCTCGGCGTTGAGTGGAGGTACACGAACCTTGGTTATTTACAACGTGGAGGAAGTCCTGTCTCCATGGATCGTCTCATAGCCACGCTCATGGCAACGAGGGCCGTTGAGATGATCAAAGCAGCGAAAGTGTACCATGCCGTGGGCATGAGAGGTTTGACCGTAACGGAGGCACCTTACAGTGAGACGATGCTGAACGTGAGGGCAGTCGAGGAACATTTGAGACTCCTCGTCAAACTTTTCTATTGAGGTGATCTTTCTGGGATTACTCGACATACTTGGACCTGTTATGGTTGGCCCCTCGAGTTCTCACACACTCGGGGCTATGAGGATTGCCAAATTCGCTCGTAAGTTCGTAGCAACGATACCGAGGGAAGTCGCTTTTTTGCTGCATGGATCCTTCACCAAGACGTGTGAAGGTCACGGTACCAAGAAGGCCTTGCTCGCTGGCATTTTGGATCTGAGCTACGACGATGAAAGGATCGCTGAATCTTACAACCTTGCTCGTCAGCAGGGGCTGAAGTTCACGTTCGAACTTGCTGATCTGGGCGATGTTCACCCTAATACCGTGCGAGTGAGGTTGTTCAGCGATGAATGGCACGAGATAGAGGGTTGTTCCATTGGCGGTGGAGCCATAAGGATAACGAAGGTGGACGAAGCGGAGTGCGAACTCGATTGGAAGTACGATACCTTGATCGTTGTCAACCGAGACGAGCCGAAGGCACTCATGAAGATTCTGAGTTGCATCGATGCCAACATAGCGAACCCTTATCTGAGGCGGATCAATGTGCTCCAACAGAAGGCTGTAACTATTCTTGAATTGGACGAATCGAAGTACGATGCCGAAAAACTTCGGAAATTGGACGTCGTCCTTGAGCATTACTTCGTGCCAAGAGATCAACTGTTGGGAAGATGAGAAAATGAAGTTCTCTGAGCTTCTGGAAGTGTCACGTAGGGCCAATCAACCCCTTCATGAAGTCGTTCTGGTTCAACAGATGTTGGAAGATGGATCAGATCCTTCCGAAACAAGAGCCAAGGTTCGATTTCTCTTGCGCACCATGTTAAAGATCGTGGAGTCCAATTACGGTAAATGTCAGCAAGCGTTGGTTGGACTCTGTGGCGAGAACGCACACTTGCTTTCAAAACACGAACCGAGGTTCGTTGGCGAGTTCATACACACAGCGATGGTGGCGGCACTCTCGGTTGCGGAAGCTAACGCCTCGATGAGGAGAATCGTCGCATGTCCAACGGCTGGTTCTTGTGGTGTGATGCACGGAGTTGTGTACGCACTCGCCAGGGTAGCCCACATCGAAGAAGAAAGGCTCGTTGACGGGCTGATCGTGGCTGGAGCCATAGGTGATGTCGTTGCCAGAGTAGCCTCCGTGTCGGGCGCCAAGTCTGGTTGTCAAGCAGAAATAGGCACAGCGGCGGCCATGGCGAGTGGGATGATGGTCTATGTTCTCACTCGTGATGGAGAAATGTCTTGTCATGCGGCCGCGATCTGTCTGAAATCTTTGATGGGTCTGGTGTGTGATCCGGTTGGAGGATTCGTGGAGGTACCATGCGTCAAACGGAACGCAACAGCTGTCGCGGTCGCCGTATCGGCTGCTGAGATGGCTTTGTCGGGTATAAAGAGTGTCATACCATTCGACGAGGTCGTGGAGGCCATGGCGAAGGTGGGAAGATCGCTCCCAGAGGAACTGAGGGAAACGGGTCTTGGGGGCATCGCGGCCACGAGGACCGCCCAAAGGTTGTTACAAGGTTTCATGAACAGGGGTGATACGAATGAAGCCATCGAGCGACGAAATAACTCAGAGCGTTGATCTTTGCGTTGGTTGGGGAAAGCTCAATCCGAACGCGCTCGGTTGGAGTAGGAAGCCGTTGATCAGAGCAAACTTGAGCGACCATTTTCTGAGGAAGAAAAGATGGAACTATTGGGCTGTGATGAATCAAGATTGTCTCTTCTCAGCGACGATTTCCAACATAGATTACATCGGCGTGGTGTTCGTCTACTTCCTCGATCTGAACATTAAAGACTTCTTCGAAGAAACCGTGATCACACCCTTCGGTGCAGGTTGCGATCTGCCCGAGACGTTGTACGAGAGCGTGTTTTTCCAGTCAAAAAAGATGAGTGTGAGGTTTGAAACTATTCACGAGAAAGTTCTCATAAGCGTTTCGATTCCGCGCACGAGTTTCGGAAGAGTCGACGCACAAATCAAGGTTTATTTCTCCTCTCAAGAATCTCTGACGGTTGTTGTGCCCTGGTCCTGGAGAAGGTTCCAGTTGACCACCAAGTGTGTTGGACTTCCCTGTGAGGGTACTCTGCTCGTCGGTAACAGAACTTATGAGTTCAACGTGAATGACTCCTTCGCCACGCTGGACTTTGGAAGAGGAGTATGGAAGTACAGGACTTTCTGGAACTGGGCCAGTTTCTCAACCGCGCTTGAGAATCACATCGTCGGTGTGAATTTGGGTGCCGGTTGGACGGATGGAACGGGCGCGAACGAGAACGCGGTCTTTGTGGATGGAAAGCTGTTCAAAATAGACAGTGACGTAGTGTTTGACTACGATAGGAAGGATCTGTTCAAGCCTTGGCACATATATTCAAAATCGACCGACCAAGTCGAGCTGGAGTTTCACCCACTCTTCGAGAGGATAGCCAAGAGCAACTTCGTGTTCGTCGCATCAGAGGTACACCAAATGATCGGCAGATTCAAGGGGTTCGTGAGGGATGCAGAACGCAACCTTTTCATTCTGGACGGCGCGCTCGGCTGGGCGGAAGAACATCGGGCCCGATGGTGAGCACATTTGTGTCCCAAAGGTGAGAGCACACGACAAGTTTACCTTTCCGTAACTTGACATGGTGTAGTGGCAGTGATAATATGGGTATCGGCAGTCGTAAGGACGAACAGAGGTCTTCGATGAGAACTGAATAAATCCAAGTAGAGTCTAAGTTTAGGCTCAAGTTTGTTTGTCGTCGGGTCATTGAAAAATGGATAGCAGTCCCGCCAATCATAAATAATCCAAAGGGTCAAGGATCTAAACCTTCTGCTTAGATTTCGTGGAGGGTTTGATCCTGGCTCAGGGTGAACGCTGGCGGCGTGCCTAACACATGCAAGTCGTGCGGGTATCCGCAAGGGTACCAGCGGCGCACGGGTGAGTAACACGTGGGTAATCTACCCCTCGGAGGGGGATAACCGGGGGAAACCCCGGCTAATACCCCATACGATCCAACGACGACGGTCGTTGGATGAAAGGAGCGTTTGCTTCGCCGAGGGATGAGCCCGCGTCCCATCAGGTAGTTGGTGGGGTAACGGCCCACCAAGCCTACGACGGGTAGCCGGCCTGAGAGGGTGGCCGGCCACAAGGGCACTGAGACACGGGCCCTACTCCTACGGGAGGCAGCAGTGGGGAATCTTGGACAATGGGCGAAAGCCTGATCCAGCGACGCCGCGTGGGGGATGAAGCCCTTCGGGGTGTAAACCCCTGTTGCGAGAGAGGAATAAGGCCTGGAGGAAATGCTAGGCCGATGACTGTACCTCGCGAGAAAGCCCCGGCTAACTACGTGCCAGCAGCCGCGGTAATACGTAGGGGGCAAGCGTTACCCGGATTCACTGGGCGTAAAGCGGGTGTAGGCGGCTCGGTAAGTCGGGTGTGAAATCCCACGGCTCAACCGTGGAATTGCGCCCGAAACTGCTGAGCTTGGGGCCGGTAGAGGGAGACGGAACTGCCGGTGTAGGGGTGAAATCCGTAGATATCGGCAGGAACGCCGGTGGGGAAGCCGGTCTCCTGGGCCGCGCCCGACGCTGAGGCCCGAAAGCTAGGGGAGCAAACCGGATTAGATACCCGGGTAGTCCTAGCCGTAAACGATGCCCACTAGGTGTGGGGGATTAATTCCTCCGTGCTGTAGCTAACGCGTTAAGTGGGCCGCCTGGGGAGTACGCCCGCAAGGGTGAAACTCAAAGGAATTGGCGGGACCCCGCACAAGCGGTGGAGCGCGTGGTTTAATTGGATGCTGAGCCAAGAACCTTACCAGGGCTTGACATGCAGGTGGTACCGACCCGAAAGGGGAGGGACCCCATCCTTTTGGGTGGGGAGCCTGCACAGGTGGTGCACGGCCGTCGTCAGCTCGTGCCGTGAGGTGTTGGGTTAAGTCCCGCAACGAGCGCAACCCCTGCCCTTAGTTGCCAACGGTTCGGCCGGGCACTCTAAGGGGACCGCCGGCGACGAGCCGGAGGAAGGAGGGGACGACGTCAGGTACTCGTGCCCTTTATGCCCTGGGCTACACACGCGCTACAATGGGTGGTACAATGGGTTGCGACCCCGCGAGGGGGAGCCAATCCCTAAAACCACCCCCAGTTCGGATCGCAGGCTGCAACCCGCCTGCGTGAAGCCGGAATCGCTAGTAATCGCGGATCAGCCACGCCGCGGTGAATACGTTCCCGGGGTTTGCACACACCGCCCGTCAAGCCACCCGAGTCGGGGGCACCCGAAGACGCTCATCCTAACCCGAAAGGGAGGGAGAGCGTTGAGGGTGAACCTGGTGAGGGGGGCTAAGTCGTAACAAGGTAGCC
>JAPYWY010000025.1 GCA_028276125.1 Pseudothermotoga sp. | reverse complement strand
GTTTTACCCTCATACTCGAAAGTTTCACCCTCGTCGGGGATGCCTTCCAACATTTCCTTGTAGAAATTGTACTCGTAGGTGAGACAGCAGAGCAGCCTTCTACAAGAACCAGAGATCTTAGCGGTGTTGATCATGAGCTGCTGGGCCTTCGCGTGCTTCAGCGTCACGCTGTCGAACTCGCGAAGAAACCTACCGCAACAAACTGGAAGACCACACAAACCTATGCCACCCATGAACTTGAGCTCGTCCCGCACACCAACCTGCCTCAACTCGATGCGCGTTTTGAATATGCGCGCGAGATCCTTCACGAGTTCTCTGAAATCGACGCGCGTTTCGGAACTGAAGTAAAACACCAACCTCGATCGATCGAACATGTACCTGGTGTAGAGCAGTTTCATGGGCAAGTTGTGTTCCTTGATCTTCTGTCTGCATATCTCGTGTGCCTCCGCAGCGTCTTTCAAGTTCTGTTCGTGTTGCTTGAGGTCCTCTTCGGTGAGCTTTCTGATTATGGGTTTGAGTTCAGTACCAATCTGCTCTATGCTCAGTTCCCTCGGGCCGAACATGACCCGACCCACGTCGAGTCCGAACTCACTCATGACCAGCACCAGATCGTTCGGCTTTATGTCTTCACCATTGTCTGCATAGTAATGTAACTTACCCTTTGGCAGAAGTTCCACTGCGTAGACTACGGCAACCATTTCCACAGTATCACCTCCTTGCACAGCCTCTTAACTTGATCAAGAGGTTCGCAAGCGCAAGCTGAGCGTTGAAGTTCAAAAGTTTGTTTCTAAGAATCGAGTCGAACCATCTATAAACAGACAACTCGTTCACCCCGTGATGTTCAAGAACGACCTCGCAAAGCCAAGAGAGCTCAAAGATCACCTTGTTCAGTTCGAGCTTTTTAGATTGCTCAACCAGCGCCACGTAGAGTTCGACGAAACTACGATCGTCCATCTGTCCAGCTTGAAAGCGCATAAAAAGATCGTTCAGCGCGAGCAGCGCATGAACTTTGTCTTGTGGTTTCACCTCTTCGCTCTTGAAAAGAGATAGGAACGAAGAAGGCTCGAAATGAACTGCTTTTATCTCGCCAGAAGCTTCGTTGATGTACTCGGCCACATCGAAATCCGCTTTGCAAAGTTTGAGCAAAAGCTCTGGTTCGAGCGAGATCTTACGCTTCAAATCCTCGTAGAAACTTCTCGGAACGAAGAGGTCAAACACCTTGACCCTGCTTCGAACAGTCTGTGGCAATTCACGAAACTTGATCGAGGTGAGCACAACCAAACTGTGTGAGGGAGGCTCTTCCAAAGTCTTCAAGAACGCGTTCATTGCCTCCATCGAGGAGCGTTCGAACTTCTCAAACACCACGATCTTCATGCCATCACCAGAAGCCGTGTAGAGGAATTCCTCCGCTTGGCGCACCTCATCTATGGAAGGTTCTGTGAATATCAGATACTCCTTCGTGAGTTCTGCAACGACATTCCGCACGCGTTTCAAAAGGCTCTGCTCACGCGATCTGACACACACGGAACTTCCCACGTTCCTTTGAAGGAAGCTCTTGAGACGCTCAAGGATCTCGTTCACGGCTCTCACCTGTAGATGTTTATCAGTAAGCCATAGATTTCTTCGACCTTCGCCGACAGTTTGATGGCCCCGCTTTCAGCTTGAAGCAGGGCATCGGCTATCTCGTTCAGCTTCTCGTTCACCTGGCTTGCGACTACGTGGAGATCTATTCCACGCTCTCTCACGATCTTGTAAAGTTTCTTCTCGACGAGTTTCAAAAACTGCTTGACGCTTTCTCTGTACCTCTTGAAATTCTCTTCGGTCGGCGAACGAATCAAATCGTTGCCCGTGTCGACCACGGACCTGATGGCCTTCTCCAAGAGCTGGTTGTAGGTTTCTTCTTCGACCTCTTCGAGCACGTCCAAAAAGCCAATTTCCTGACTGGCCCGAGCCGAAAGTTTACTCTTGGAAACCTTTTTGCTCTTGATCTGATGGCTCTTCATGTTGCCATCTTCCAGAGGATTTATCCTCAAGGTTCAACCCCCATGATGCGTTTCAGATTGACTTCGTAGGGAGGCCTCACTATTCCTCGCTCAGTTATTATCGCGGTGACGAGATCGTGTTCTGTGACATCGAAGGCTGGATTGTACACCTTCACACCTTCGGCAGCGATCCTCAGGTTGCCAACGTGCGTTACTTCCCTGTGAGAACGCTCTTCGATGGGTATCTGTGAACCATCCTTGACGTTCAAATCTATCGTTGAGGTGGGAGCCGCAACGTAGAAGGGTACACCGTGTCTCTTGGCGAGAACTGCCAGCGTGTAGGTACCTATCTTGTTGGCAACGTCCCCGTTGGCCGCAATCCTGTCCGCGCCCACTATGACAGCGTCCACCTTGCCCTGTTTCATGACCCAACCTGCCATGTTGTCACAGATCAAGATCGTTTCGAGACCGAGCTGAACCAATTCCCAAGCCGTCAATCGCGCACCCTGCAGGTAAGGCCTCGTCTCATCCACGTACACTCTCAATCTTTTACCGTTCTCCACGGCGGCGCGTATGACTCCCAACGCCGTGCCGTAATCGACCGTAGCTAAGGCACCAGCGTTGCAATGGGTCAAGATCGTATCGCCATCCTTCAGCAACGTCTGACCGTGTCGGCCTATGGATCTGTTCGTCTCTATGTCCTCCTGTGCTATCTTCACGGCCTCTTCCTCGAGAACTCTGACGAAGTCTTGGTCTTGGCTCGCGAGGAACTTCTCGTGCATTCTTTTCAGAGCCCAGAAGAGGTTCACAGCCGTGGGCCTCGTCCGAGCGATCGTGTCGTGGACTTGTTGCATCGCCTTCGAGAGATGTTCACCTTTCAAGTGTGAAAACTGCTTCGCACCGAGCACGTAACCAAAAGCCGCCGCGGCGCCTATAGCTGGTGCGCCGCGAACGACCATGTCTTTTATCGCCTGAGCCACTTCTTCATAACTCTTACACACGATGTTTTCCACGACGTGCGGAAGCTTCCTCTGGTCTATGAGGATGAGTGAGTCTCCCGTCCATTGCATCGTTATGGTTTTGAGCGTCATTTCTGCTGAGATCCTCCCTCAGACTGAGTATCTACCAAGAGATAAACCTTGATGTCGCTGGATTGCTTGAACTTCAGGAACTCTTCTTGGATCCATTTCTGCCACAGTTCGCTCGCCTTGGACTGTGCCAAATAGTCCCTTATATCGCCCGCGACTTCCTCCAGCTCTTGATAACCTTTGGGCTTCTTCTCCAAGACACGATAGATCTCCCATCCGCCGCTCGTCTTCATCGGACCGACGATCGCACCGACTGGGCTCGCGAAGACTTTTTCTTCGACTTCTTGACTCAAGAGGCCACTGTAGCGTTCGACCCATCCCAGCTCGCCCGCCTTATCCTTCGTCAACGGATCGATCGAGACTTCACTCGCGATCTGGGAGAACTCCTCCCCCTTTCTGATCCTCTCCAAAACCTTGTTTGCCTGTTCCTGCGTCTCAACGATGATTCTCAAAAGCTTTGCGGATTCTTCGACGGCGAAGTACTCCTTGTTTTCTTCGTAGAATTTCTTCACTTCCTCGTCGCTGATCGCCGAACTCTCCGTCACTTTCTGGTATATCTGCTGAAGCGTCTGTTGGACCGTGAAGATCCATCTGAGCCTGTTCTTGAACGTTTCCAGATCTCCGAGGTTTGCACTCTTGAGATACCAATCAAGATCGGTTTCTGTCATGTTGTACTGAGAAAGTGTTTTGTTCAACTCATCCGCGACGAGCTTCTCTATCGTTTCCTTTGGAACAACGATACCCATCTTCTCACCGATCTGGACGATCAAGATCTGATCGATCAGGTTGTTCAGCACTTCCCTCTTGTAGCGCTGAAGGAGTGCCAAACCTTCGGGCGTGCTTGTGAGCACTTGGTAGAACCTCTCGTCGAGAGACTGCAATTGCAACAAAAGTCTGTTCAGGTTTGCTTCTCTGTCGAGCTCTTCCTGTGTGACTTGTCTGCCGTTCACCTCTGCAACGACGACCACACCAGTCGCTTGCTGAGCGAAAAGGCTCAGTGCGAACAACACCATGATGACGATGAGAAACTTTTTCACTTTACTCTCCTCCCTTCGCTTCTTCCCACAGGGCATCGAGTTGTTCCAGTGTCATCCTCTTCAACTCGAGCCCACGTTCCTTTGCGAAATTCTCAACCGTCGCGAACCTCTTGGCGAACTTCTCGGTCGCCTTGCGTAACGCAACCTCAGGATCGACGCCCGAAAACCTCGCCACGTTGACGACGGCGAAGAGCAGATCCCCTAGCTCTTCCTCCACTGACTTCGGATTCTTTTGCTGAACGGCCTGCTCAAGCTCCCTCACTTCTTCTTCGACCTTTTCAAGTGCTCCAGAAACATCTGGCCAATCGAAACCGACCGCAGCCGCGTTCTCTTGAATCCTCCTCGCAAGGCTCAGAGCGGGTAACGCCTTGTTCAAACTGCCTATCGCCGAGGTCTTTTTCGTTCCCTTTTCCTGCGATTTGATCCGTTCCCACTGTTGATACGAATAAGCTGGACTGTCACCGAAGACGTGTGGGTGACGTCTCACGAGCTTTTCGTTGAGCGTCCTCAGGACCTCCAAGATGCCGAAGGTGCCTCTCTCCCTGGCGATCTGTGCATGAAAGACCACCTGGAGCAACACATCTCCAAGCTCTTCGGTCATCTTCGTATCGTCCTTTTCGTCGATGGCATCCAAGAGCTCATAGGCTTCTTCGATCAAATAAGGTTTCAAAGATTCGTGAGTCTGACTGCGGTCCCATTCGCATCCACGCTCGGAACGCAGCGTTTCCATGATTTGAACCAATCTTTCGAATTCTTCACCCACGAGTCCCAAGCTATACCCTCCTCTTGAGTGAGACGACCTGGACCCTGTCGGAACAGTCCTCTGCCCTGTCCGCGATATCTGCTATGCTCCTGACGAGATCTTTGAGATGCATTTTTTGCCCTTGGGAGATGTCCTGTATGGAGAATATCTTTCTCAGCAAATCTCTCTCTATCCCGTCGACTTCGTGTTCTTTCACTTCCGTCTCATCGACGAACTCGACAACACGGTTCAGATCCTCGAAAAGATACTTTATGGCTTGTTTGAGGGCATTGTACGTCTCGATAGATCCGTCGAGCAGCCTTTTGATCTCCTCGTGTAGAAAAGCTGGGATTTGAGGCCTTTCGATCTCGAGCACGTCTGCCACGTATTCAGCCTTGTTTGCGACCTTGTCGGCGGCTTCAATGATTCCGAGCAGATCGCCCCTGAAGTTCGGTAGAAATGCACCACTGTACATGATGTTTTCAACCTTTCTTCTGACGACGTCTGCTTCGTGTTCGAAATCACGGACCTGTTCGGCGAGTTCTGCGATGTGATCAAACTGCTGAGACAGATAGGCTTCGAGCAGGTCCTTCAGACTCATCAACGTTGCACTGACCTTTTCGAGGTGCTCGTGCACGAGATTGACGATTTCAAGCTCTTTCTTGCCAACTATCCACCCCATCGCTAACACTCCTCGTGAGAAAGAATCTCCAAGACTCCGCTTCTATTATACCGAGCTCTCAAGATGAAACAGATACAGAGAGGGTTAATATTTTCCTGCTTCGAGCGTAACGTTCAAGCCAAGCGATCGACGTGTTTTGCGAGCCAACGACGATTTCGTGTAAAATATAGTTGCGTGGAGGAGATGAGGAGAAGGCCACGCCCGCGTTGGGGTGTGGTCTTTTTTGATTCTTCGCTGGGGGTGTTGAAGAGATGAAGGAACGTTACGTTCTCGCATTGGACCAGGGTACGACGAGTTCTCGTGCCATACTCTTCGATTCGCGTGGAAACGTCGTTGGCATGGTGAACCAGGAGTTCCCACAGATCTATCCGAGGCCAGGATGGGTGGAACACGATCCTTACGACATTCTGGAATCTCAAGTGAGTGTAGCAAAGAAACTTCTGCGCACGGTCAACGTCGAGCCGAACCAGATAGCCGCGATCGGTATCGCGAACCAGAGAGAAACGACGATCGTGTGGGACAAGAAAACGGGCAAGCCTGTTTACAATGCCATAGTTTGGCAGTGCAGAAGGACCGCGAGCATGTGCGACGAACTCAAAGCTCAAGGTTTGGCAGACCTCATAAAGCGCAAGACGGGTTTGGTCATCGATGCGTATTTCTCCGCCACAAAACTCAAGTGGATCCTGCAGAACGTGCCGGGTGTTTTGGAGAAGGCGAAGAAAGGAGAGATCGCCTTTGGCACGGTGGACAGTTGGCTCATTTGGAACTTGACGGGCGGAAAGGTCCACGCCACAGACGTGTCCAACGCTTCGAGGACCATGTTGTTCAACGTGAGTGATCTGCGTTGGGACGAAGAACTCTTGGACATGTTCAATGTACTCCGCTCGGTTTTGCCCCAGGTGTTTCCTTCCAGTCACATCTACGGCGTGACGGACAAGGACATCTTCGGTGTCGAGATACCCATCGCAGCGGACATCGGAGACCAGCAAGCGGCGCTCTTTGGGCAGATGTGTGTACGAGCGGGCATGGTCAAGAACACTTACGGCACAGGGTGTTTCATACTCATGAACATCGGCGATAAACCGATCTTTTCACGCTCTGGGTTGCTGACGACCGTGGCCTGGAAGTTGAAGGATGAGGTTTCCTACGCGCTCGAGGGCAGTGTGTTCATAGCCGGAGCTGCGATACAGTGGCTCAGGGACGAATTGAGAATGGTCGAAAGTGCACAGGAGACTGAACAGATGGCGCTGAGCGTTCCGAACTCGGCGGGCGTCTACGTCGTTCCGGCGTTCGTGGGCCTTGGTGCACCATACTGGGACATGTACGCGAGGGGTGCGATCTTCGGGCTCACGAGAGGTTCGAAGAAGGAACACATAGTGAGGGCGGTTTTGGAATCGATCGCGTACCAAACCAGAGATGTCGTGGAAGTGATGTGTGAAGAGTGCCAAACCGAACTGAAGACCTTGAGGGTCGATGGAGGCGCTTCGAAGAACAACTTCTTGATGCAGTTCCAGGCGGACATTTTGAACGTTCCAGTGGAGAGACCGAAGGTTAACGAGACGACAGCCCTCGGGGCGGCGTACCTCGCAGGTTTGGCGGTGGGTTACTGGGAGAGCATGGAGCAAATAGAATCACAGTGGCAACTCGATAGGAAGTTCGTTCCAAACATGGATGAGAAGGAAAGAGAGGAATTGTACAAAGGTTGGAGAAAAGCGGTGGAACGAGCGAAAGGATGGTTGAAGACGTGAGGGACGAAAAATGTTTCGCACACCCCATTGTGCCAGCGTTGAGAAGTGAAGAACAGCTGCAGCGCGCCGCTGAGAGTGTGGCGACGTCCGTTTTTCTTCTATACGGAGATTTGATGAACCTGAAGAACGTGGTGAAGTACCTTCACGATCATGGTAAGCAGGTCTTCGTTCATCTGGATCTGATCAAAGGTTTGGGTAAGGACGAGAGCGCGGTTGAATATCTCAAGGCGCAGATCTTAGCGGACGGTATGATAACCACGAAAGGGAATTTGATAACCGTCGCCAAGAAAGTAGGGTTGGTGCCCATCCAGAGAGTCTTCCTGCTCGATTCACAGTCACTCGCCACGGGTATCGCACAGATAAGAACGCACCGACCGGATTACATAGAGGTGCTTCCAGGATTGATACCCGATCTCATCCAACAGATCGTTCAAGAAACGGGTATACCTGTGATCACAGGAGGTCTGGTTAAGACACCGCAACAGGTGCTCGAGGCTCTCAGAAAGGGGGCGGTGGCAGTCTCGACGAGCGAGGAGAGTCTGTGGAATTTGAAGTTAAGCTGATTCGATCCTTCTCACACTCCGCGTGGCGACAACGTCTGCACCCGTGTCGAGGACGTTCTTCATGATCACATCACCCACCTTCACGGGGGCTTCGATTTGGACTTGTTTGACCAACTCCATGAATTTCGGTATCAAACGTTTGGGTATGGGCTTGGATGTCTTCACCGACGCGAGGGAAAGTTCACCGTTGACGACTTTCACGCTCGTGGGCACGATCCTCTTGGGTTCTTTCAACTCCTCTTCGAGGTAAGAGAGGCCTTTCGGACAGCGGTTGCCCTCGACAGCAACTATCTTTCCATCCACCGCGTTGTATTTTATTTTACATCCCATCGGGCACAGGACACAGACTATCTTCTCCATGTTCACACCTCCTCGAGCTTGACTTCGATCCTGTCAAGGTTCGAGAGCTTCTGCTTTGGAATCTTCACAACGATCATCTCACTTGGGATTAGGTCCTCAAAAGTTTTTTCAAAGCCACCCACCTTCAGCACGGCCTTCTCCATGGGCTTCTTGCACCTGAGATAGAGCGTGAGATCATCGATATCGTTGTAGTAGTTGGGGAAGGTGAGCATCACGTTCTCTCCAGGAACGATGGGAATGCCGAGTGAGAATCTTTCTCCGTTGACGTACCTCGAGGCGTACTCGCCCGCACGCTCTCCCTCTTTGGTGACGTAGTCGACGAGATCGAAGATCGCTGTGCAGTTGCCCGCCGCAAAGATCCATTCGTTCGAGGATTGACCCGTATTGGAGCAGGCGATTCCCCTAGTTCTCTTGTCGAGTGAGACCAAACCGTTCAACATCTCCACCTGAGGTATGAGCCCGACCGAAAGGACGAGCGTGTCCACTTTGAAACTCTTCTCGGTGTTGGGAATGGGTCTGAACTGTTCATCCACACTCGCGACGATGACTTCTTCGAGCCTTTCTCTTCCTTTGACTTCGACCACTGTGCTGGAGAGGTACAACGGTATGTTGAAGTCCTTCAAGCACTGTATCACGTTCCTCAGCAATCCTCCCGGATAAGGTAACCTCTCAACGACTCCCACGACTTCGATGCCTTCGAGCGTCAACCTCCTGGCCATGATCATGCCGATGTCTCCAGAGCCAACGATCAAAGCTCTTCTTCCGACCTTTCTGTTGTCTATGTTCATCAATCTTTGCGCCACACCCGCGGTGAAGATACCAGAGGGTCTATCGCCGGGAATCATCAGAGAACCGAAGGGCCGTTCACGTGCCCCCGCGGCGTACACGACCACCTTCGCTTCAAGCTCAAACACGTTTTTTGGTGAGACAAGGAGAGCCTTCTTGTTTCTGTTGAGCCTCAATACGTGACAATCTGTCAATACCTCTATGGAATCAGCGTATCTGCTCAGTTGATCTCGAAAACGCTCCGCGTATTCAGGTCCTGTCAGTTCTTCTTTGAAATAGTGGAGGCCAAAGCCGTTGTGGATGCATTGGTTCAAAATGCCACCCGTGATCTCGTCTCGCTCGGCGATGACCACCTTCAGATTCTTCTTCGCCGCCGCGATCGCGGCGGACATACCTGCAGCTCCCGCACCGATCACAAGTACGTCCGTCTTCATTCTCTCACCTTCCCGTCGACAACCCAGCTGTTGGGAGACTTGAGAACGATCTGGCTCGCGTCCCTTCCAAGCTCTCGTTCCAAGATTTTCAATATCTTGCTCATGCAGAAACCACCCTGACAGCGACCGAACATCGCACGCGTTCTGAACTTCACCCCATCCAACGTTCTTGCTCCCCTTCTTATCGCCTCCACGATCTCCGCCTCGGTAACCTCGTTACAGAAACAAATCATTCGACCTGCCGATGGATTTTCCTTCACGGCCCTCTGCCATTCCTCAAGACTCAGTTCGGCGTACTTTTTCATGCCTTTTCTCGTTGGTTTGAAATCCTTCTTGGTAGTGAGCTTCAGTCCCATCTGTTGTTGCAAAACCTCTTCGACGATGTACTTCGCTATCGCGGGTGCAGCGGTCAGACCGGGAGACCTCATCGCCATTGCGTTGACAAAGTTGGGAACGATCTCGCTTTTACCAATGAAGAAGTCTTTCTGAGGACTTTCTGGTCTCAAGCCGGCGAAGGTTTTCACCAAGGAAAAATCGATCTCTGGAACCAATCTCAGAGCGAAATTCTTCACCGATTGAATACCTTCGTTCGTCGTGGTGAGATCGCTCTTTCTGTCGCTCGGAAGATCCTCCGCTGTGGGGCCGAGGAGCAAACCACCATCTATCGTTGGCAGAACGAGTATACCTTTGGACTTCTCCGTGGGAGTGGGAAAGATAATGGATCTCACGGTGTTACCGAGTTTCTTGTCGAGCAGGATGTACTGACCCTTCCTCGGATGCAGAGGGACGTACTCGGCACCTGCAAGCTTAGCGATCTCGTCGGCGAACAAACCTGCGGCGTTGATCACCACATCCACTCGATGAACTTGCTTGTTCGTGATGACATTGATGATCCTACCCTCTCGCTTTTCGAAATCGACGACCTCTTCGTTCAAGAAAAGTCTCAAACCGTTCTCGAGAGCGTTCTCCACCGCGGCTATCGCGACCATCCAAGGTTCCGTTATGCCTGCGGTGGGTGCCCAGAGTCCCATCTTCACTTGTGGGTTGATCATGGGTTCTCTCGAGAGGATCGTTTCTCGATCGTGTATGGTCAAATTTGGAACGTTGTTCTTCTCACCTTGAACGAGAAGTTTGTGAAGCACGGCGGTTTCTTCATCGTTGAAAGCGAGCACGTAGGAACCAATCCTCTTGATCTCGAAATCGAGCTCACGCGAAAGCTCCGTGAACATGGCGTTGCCGACGCTGCAGAATCTCGCGCGGGTGCTTCCGATCGGATCGTCGTAACCGGCGTGCAAGATCGCGGAGTTGGCCTTCGTCACACCCCAACCGACGTCCAGATTCTTTTCTATGAGCAACACCTCGACATCGTATTTGCAGAGCTCCCTCGCTATGAGTGAACCAACGACACCGGCACCTATCACAGCGATGCGCAAGATGATCCCTCCAAAAGAAAAAGCCACACCCCAAGAGGGGTGTGGCTTTCTCCGAGTCTCAACCACACCAGCTTTATTTTAGCACAAAGGTCTCGACGGTTCAAGTGGATTCATTGAACGATACCGCAAAGGTTAAGAGTTGTCGAACCTTCATCGACAACGTCATTCTTGGGGCAGAATAGTCTTGGAGGTGAGTGCATGGTTCTGATCTACACGACGTTCCCAACCAAGGAGGATTGCTTGA